>NZ_JAUSUX010000010.1 GCF_030813795.1 Desulfofundulus luciae
GAACCAATCGTGCCGGAGGTAGTTGCCAATTCACTGTTATTAACCCGGTAAGACGGTTCCGGCTAAAGGGACTGGATAAGCTGGGGCTGCCGGCAATTGCATATCGGTTTACTTTTGAATTGGGGTAGCTTCTTCCCTGCCCGAGCTACATCAATTCGACTCTTGCCTGGCAGATCAATTAATGGGCTAATGGCTATGGCATAGCGTTTTGTTACGCTCTACAAAATAACCATCATGTTAGATATTGGTAAAACGGTGGAAGTGGATCACTTTTACTTTATCATTGGTGGATCACTTTCACATTATCAGGTGGATCAATTTTATATTGACAAACGCAAGGGCGCTTTCTACAGAGCAGCGATGCTTTGTCGGAAGCGCCCTGTTCGTTTAACAGACATCAAAACTAATCAGGGGAGTGAAACGATATGTCACGTACTGCAGACGCGGTAATAATCGGCGGGGGGCTCATCGGGTGCAGCACCGCCTATCACCTGGCCAAACGCGGCATGAAACGGGTGGTGGTGGTGGAAAAGTCGACCCTGGGCTCGGGAAGCTCAGGTAAGTCCAGCGCCATCCTGCGGTGTCACTATACTCACCCGGAGCTCGTCCGGATGGCTTTAAAATCCTTGTCCATATTCCAGAACTTCAGTGAAGCTGTCGGCGGCCAGTGCGGATACACCAGGACCGGCTACATCGTTATGGTGGGACCAGACAACGTGGACACCCTTAAAAAAAATGTGGCCATGCATAAGGAAATCGGGGTATCTGTGGATATGATCGACCTTCAGGAAGTAAAAAAAATGGTCCCCGGCATTAACCTGGAGGGCATTGCCGCTGCCGCCATGGAGCCGGAATCGGGTTACGCCGACCCCGGGCTTCTGATGACCTCGCTGGTGCAGCGGGGGCGGGAACTGGGAGTGCAATACCTGCAGATGACTCCTGTGGTGGAAATCCTCGGAGGCGACAGCAGGGTGCGGGGGGTAAAGACTCCGGAGGAAGAAATTGAGGCACCGGTTGTGGTGGACTGCGCCGGGGCATGGGCCAACAGGGTAGCCCGCTTGGCCGGGTTGGAGGTTCCGGTGGAGGCGCACCGGGAGCAGGTGGTGATTCTGGAAAGGCCCGCTGACTTTACAGGCGAGCACCCGGTTCTTTCAGACCTCGTCCTGCTCCAGTACATGCGGTCTGAAACCGGCAATCTTACCCTGCTGGGCAACAGTGACCTTTCAGAATCGGAGGTGGTAGACCCCGATTTTTACAATGAGGAAACCGACCTGGAGGCGGTGGAAAACGCCACACTCAAAGCGGTGCAGCGCTTGCCGCGGCTGGAGGACGGCCAAATTCGTAAGGGTTACTCAGGGTGCTACGAGGTGACGCCGGACTATCAGGCACTGATCGGGCCTGTGCCGGGGCTGGAAGGTTTTTACGTCAACGCGGGTTACAGCGGGCATGGTTTCAAGTTTACCCCGGTGGCCGGAGAGGCGATGGCCGAACTCATTCTGGACGGGGATGCCCAGGTGTTCGACGTCGGCTTGTTCAGCGTCACCCGCTTTGCCGAAGGTAGGCCTATCGAGGGGTTGAACCCCTACAGCAGAGGACAGAAGCTGCGTTAAGCTATTATTTTTCAAGGATAGGAGGTGTTTTTATGACCTTATCTGAAGTAGCAGCCTTGATCCGCGAAAAGGGTATCCGTTATTTAATGATATCGTTTGTAGAAATGAACGGGATCAGCAGGGCGAAGCTGGTACCGGCGGAAACCCTGGAGGCAGTAGCCGCCGAAGGCGTGGGGTTTGCGGGCTTTGCGGCCGGAGACCTTGGCCAGGGGCCGCACGACCCGGATATCATGGCCATCCCCGATTTTTCATCATTACATGTCTTGCCCTGGCAACGGGAGGTTGCCTGGCTGGCCTCAAACCTTTACGTTAATGGAGAACAATGGCCCTATTGCCCGCGGACAATTCTAATGAGGGTGCTGGAAAAGGCTTCGGCCCGGGGATACCGCCTGATGGCGGGGATGGAGCCCGAATTTTTCCTGGTGCGGCGGGAGAACGGCAGCATTGCGCCTTTCGACCCGCTGGACAATTCTGCCAAACCTTGCTACAACCAGCAGGCCCTGACCCGGAACCTGGATTTTGTTACCAGGCTGGTGGACTCCATGAACGAACTGGGTTGGGGGGTTTACCAGTGCGACCACGAAGACGCAAACTGCCAGTTCGAGATCAATTGGCAGTACTCCGACGTGCTGGACCAGTGCGACCGCCTGACCTTTGCCAGGTTTTTAATCCGGAGCCTGGCCGAGCAGCAGGGCCTTACGGCCACCTTTATGCCCAAGCCCTTCAAGAACCTGACGGGGAATGGATGCCACTACCACCTGAGCCTTTGGGACGCCGGGGGCCGGACTAATCTTTTCCTGGACCGCAACAATTCACACGGTCTTTCCCAAACCGCGTACTGGTTCATCGGCGGGCTGTTGAAGCACGCCCGGGCTTTGGCGGCAATCACCTCTCCCACCGTTAACTCTTATAAGCGGCTGGTGACCCGGCCCACCACGTCGGGGGCGACGTGGGCGCCGGTGTATATCACCTACGGTGGAAACAACCGCTCCGTCATGATCCGCATCCCGGGTCCGGGCCGGATCGAAAAGCGTACCGTGGACGGTGCGGCTAACCCGTATCTGGCGGCGGCGGCAATCCTGGCAGCCGGGATGGACGGTATTGAAAACCGCATCGATCCGGGCCCGCCCTTTGAAGAAAACACTTACGCGTACACAGTGGAGGAATTACTGGGTCGCGGGATAAGGGTGCTCCCTTCAAACCTTAATGAGGCGCTGGATGAATTGGAGGCGGACGAAGTGCTGCGTGAGGCTCTGGGGAGCGATTACCTGCTTCTTTACCTGCAAGTCAAGCGCAAGGAGTGGGATGAGTACCACAGCACCGTTTCAGATTGGGAGATAGAGCGTTACCTGACGGTTGGATAGCGGTCTTTAACATGACTTTCCGAAGGACGTATTTTTATTACGTGTAAAATCGCTTGCATGCAGGCGGTTGGGGGTAGATGACGGTGCGCATTGTTGTCTGTTTAAAACAAGTCCCTATACCCGGCGATGTTCGGGTTAATGAAGCCGGGGAATTGCATTATCTTACAGGTAACACCATGATGAATCTTTTTGATGCTCACGCACTGGAAGGGGGGCTCCGGCTCAAGGACGACGTCGGCGCGACAGTAGTGGTCCTGGGATTTGGTGGGGGGAAGGTTGTGGAGTCGTTACGCCAGGCTGTGGCCATGGGTGCCGATCAGGCGGTGCACGTAACGGACTCCGGCTGCGAGAGTATTGACAGCAGTTACACCGCCCTTGTGTTGGCAGCCGCCATCCAGCGCCTTGGTGGAGCCGATTTGGTCCTGGTCGGCAGGGAATCCACAGTTGCCAACAGCGGCCAGGTGGGGCCCATGCTGGCCGAGTTCCTGGAAATACCTCACGTTTCTGCAGTACGTAAGATCTGGGTGGAAAACGAAAGGGTGCGAGTGGAACGGGATCTGGAGTGGGCTGTGGAAACACTGGACGCCGCTGTTCCTGTACTCTGCACAGTTTCCCGGGAAATAGGCGAACCCCGGCTGGCTTCTGTTAAAGGTGTAATAAGAGCTAAAAAAACAGTTATATCCACGTTCAGCATCAGTGACCTGGGGCTTGAACCCTTCCGGGCCGGTGAGGCGCGCACCCGCATCATAAAGCTGGAGGCAGCTCCTCCCAGGCCGCGGGGAGTGCTCCTGCAGGGTAGCCTGAAGGAGCAAATAGACCAACTGGTGAAGCTGCTTGATGCGAACATAGCAATGAAAAGGGGGAGCTGCTGTGGTCGGTAGAGATATTTGGATCTGGGCCGAATTTTGCCGGAATGAACCTTCGCCACTGACCCTGGAGCTGCTGGCGGCAGGCAGGTTTCTGGCCGACCGGTCGGGCGGGCGGGTAACCGCCGTGGTTACAGGAGAGGTTTCTTCTGACGGCGCCGCGACGCTAGGTCTTTACGGGGCCGACCATGTTCTGGTCTTAAGCCATCCAGCTCTGGCCCGGTTCAGTGATGAGGACCACGCCCATGCCCTGGCTGCGGCAGTAAAGACGCGAAAGCCGGCGGTGCTGCTGCTTGGCGCCAGCATCGCAGGCAAGTCCGTCGCTCCCCGGGTGGCGGCCAAGCTGGGGGCAGGGCTTTTAGCCGAATGTACCGCCATTGATTGGACCGCAGAAACTCTCCGGGGTGTAGTGCCCCTCTACGGGGGGACGGTGCTGGCAACAAAAGAGGTGGTTGCACTGCCGGCGCTGGCGGTGATGAGAGCGAAGTCCTTTACCCCCCTAAGCCCGGACGGGAATCCGGATGTAACCGTGGAGGAAGTACGCCTTGCTCCCGGTGGTTTGCCGGAACGGGTGAAAGTCATTGAGGTAGCCGTAGAGGAGACCGGCGAGGTTCGTTTAGAGGACGCGGACGTAATTGTTTCAGGCGGCCGAGGGCTCGGCCGGTCCGAGCACTACAAGCTGGTGCGTGAACTGGCGGAAGTGCTTGGCGCTGCTTGCGGGGCTTCCCGGGCCATTGTGGACGCGGGCTGGGTGCCTTACAAGCACCAGGTGGGCCAGACGGGAAAAAGTGTTAAGCCCAAAGTTTATATTGCCTGCGGGATATCCGGCGCTGTACAGCATCTGGCCGGCATGCGCAACTCGGATATTATTGTTGCCATTAACAATGATGTAGAGGCCCCGATATTCCAGTTAGCGACTTACGGTATCGTTGGAGACGTCTTGGAAGTCCTGCCGGCACTAACAGCCGCTTTCCGGAAGCGTGCATCCGAGGGGTAAAGAGAAATTAGAGCTTGGGGGAGGGTTTTATGACTTTCAGCAGGCCTAATCGTTCTGATGCAACGGCTACACGAAACCGGACGCCGAAATCGGTGTCTCCGTTCAGTGGCATGTGCACGACCTGCAGGGATGGGTGCGAAGGTTTCTGCGAGGTTGGCAAATCGGCGGTACGGGGTAAGGAGGCTATCTATCCCGAGCCGTTTGGCGAGGTCAGTTCTGCTTCCGAGAAAGATTATCCCATAGATTTTTCCCATTTTAATATTTTGGGTAGTGTTGTTTGTGCCAGGGGGGGATCGCCTGGTTGTAGCCCGGACGTTTTCCAGGACATAAATCTGGAAAGGGCCATAGGGCGCCGCGGCAATTTAAAGGTTAAGCTCCCGGTCATAATCGGTGCGATGGGTTCCACCGACATTGCCAGCCGCAACTGGGATGGGCTGGCGGTGGGGGCCGCCATTAGCGGCACTGTTATTACCATCGGTGAGAATGTCTGTGGAATGGACCCCAGGGCAGAATTTAAAAACGGGAGGGTGGTAAATTCTCCCGAATTAAAGCGCAGGGTCAAGCTTTTCCAGAATTGGAACGATGGTTTTGGGACCATAGCGGTGCAGGCAAACATTGAGGATAACATTATTGGCGTTCACGAATACGCTCTGGACAAACTCGGCATTCAGGCCGTAGAGCTCAAATGGGGACAAGGTGCCAAAAGTATCGGCGGCGAGGTGCAAATCAAGAGCCTGGAGCGGGCTTTGATGCTCAAGCGGCGTGGTTATATCGTGCTTCCCGACCCCGAAGACCCCATTGTTCAGGAAGCCTATCACCAGGGTGCGGTGGCTGCGTTTGAACGTCATTCCCGGGTGGGCACGGTGGATGAAGAAAGCTTCTTGCGCCGGGTAGAACAACTTCGTCAGGCGGGAGCCAGGTTTGTGTTTCTCAAAACCGGGGCATACCGGCCGGCCGACCTGGCCAGGGCTGTAAAGTACGCTTCGGACGCTCAACTGGATCTCCTGATTGTGGATGGCGCCGGCGGCGGTACGGGTATGAGTCCCTGGCGCATGATGAATGAGTGGGGCATTCCTACCATCTGGCTTGAATCCCTGCTTTACCGGTACCTGGACTCACTGGCGGATAAAGGGGCCTACCTGCCGGCGGTAGCGATGGCCGGCGGCTTTAGCCTGGAAGATCACGTCTTTAAAGGGCTGGCCATGGGGGCGCCTTATGTTAAACTCATCGCCATGGGCCGGGCGCCTTTGGCGGCGGCCATGGTGGCTAAAACCATCGGTCACTCGATTAAACAGGGCAAAATAAGCTCTATATATCAAAGGTACGGGGCGACAAAATTGCAAATCTTCTACTGCGCCACTGAACTGAAGCAGCGTTTCGGCAAGGATTTCAACCGTATTCCGGACGGAGCGCTGGGTGTTTACAACTATTTTGAACGATTGAAGCAGGGTCTGCGGCAGCTGATGTGCGGCGCCCGGATCTCGAACCTGGATGGCATTGACCGCGGGTCCTTAGTGGCACTAACGCCCGAGGCAGCCAGGGTAAGCGGTATCCCGTATGTCATGGAACTGGATCAGGATTTGTCGAAAAATATTTTGGGGTTGACAAGGTAAAAGGAGGAGAAAGTGATGTGTGGCATAGGAGGCGTTCTTTATAAAAATGCCACCGGTAAGGTGGGCGCCGATCTAAAGAGACTGATCTATGGAATTCGCCATCGAGGTGAAGATTCCAGCGGCGTTGCCATTTTTAGCGCTAAAGAAAAGATTGGCAAATATGATGTGCTGTTGATTAATGTCCGGGTGGAAAACGATAAAGCCGCAGAGGATGTTTTGGCTATCGTTGAAGACCTGCTGAAGAAGGTGGGTGGAGAGATCCTGGAAGCCCGAACCAAAGGTACAATTATGAGCATTCGCGCTTTTTACGAGGGATCTGAACCGGACCTGTGCTATGAACTGGACAAGTGCAAGGTTCAGACCATCAGTATCGGCAATCAGCTACGGATCTACAAGGATCTCGGGACATCCGATCAGCTTGATGAGATATATAACTATAGCAGTGTTGAGGGTACCCACGGTATAGGCCACGCCCGGTTGGCGACGGAGAGCGTGGTCAGCCCCGACCGGGCACACCCGTTCTGGGCCTATGGTTTCAGCGACGTAGCCATTGTTCACAACGGACAGTTGACGAATTACTGGAAGCTCAGGAGGAAGTTTGAGAGGTGGGGCTACCAGTTCCGGACCGATAATGATTCTGAACTTATCGCTATCTATATTGCCCACTATCTGAAGACGGACATGAAGCTTCAGGATATCCTGGTACAAAGCCTCGAGGACCTGGACGGGACATACACCTTCCTGGTGTCAACACCAACGGAGATTGGTTTTGCCAAGGATAAACTGGCGGCTAAACCCCTGGTTTATGTGGACATGGAAGACAGGGTGGTGCTGGCTTCCGAGGAAATAAGCCTGCAGGCCTTGTTACCGGATATGGAAAATGTCACTGTTGAGGAACCGCCGCCGTATTCGACCGGTACATGGTCCATTACTGGAGAGCATAACTTCACGAAATTAACCTATCGGGCGGTGAGGTTGGAATGATCACTCTTGATGCAGACAAAGTATCCGTAACTGAAATTAACCGGGCCCTCAGGGAAGCGGTGAAAGCAGGGGAGGAAGTGGAGATTCTTAACCCCCGGGCGAGGCATCACCTGGGGGTGGGTATCCTCGGAGAATTAAACATGACGATTCGCGGCAGCGCGGGCTATTTCTGCGGTTGCCTCAACGAAGGCGTCAAGCTCCGGGTGGAAGGCAATGTTGGCTGGTTTGCAGCCGACAACATGATGTCGGGAGAATTCATCGTAGAGGGGAATGCCGGCAGCTGCGCCGCACCGGGAATGCGCGGCGGTGTCCTGGTGGTAAAGGGGCATATGGGTTCCCGCTCCGGGCAGGTCATGAAGGGCGGCACTATTATTGTCGGCGGTAACTGCGGTTTTATGACCGGTTTTATGATGATAAACGGTACCATAGTCGTTATCGGTGATGCCGGGGACCTGGTTGGGCACTATATGGTGGGCGGAACCATCTACGTCGGCGGCAAAGTGGAGAGTTTAGGAGTAGACGCCAGGGAAGTGGATTACACGGTTGAGGATGATATCTATTTAAGCGACCTGCTTGCATGTTACGGTCTGCCAAAGCCCCCTGCATTCCGCAAGTTTGTTTCCGGTCAAAAGCACCACCGGTACGGAAAGAAGGTGTACGAAGGTGAGTAATTTCCAATTATGGAATCAGGATGTCCGCAAGCAGATTCAGGAAAAGGCGCGGCTGGGCCGTAGCGTAATCGAAGGGTTTGGCGTCAAACGCCCGGTTCCTACATTTGATGACCTTACCTTCCTGGCTGCCGCTTTAAGCCGCTTATGTATTGATGTGCACAGGGAGGATTGCGATACCACTACTGTCCTGGGAGCGCGTAACGCCAGGCGGCCGTTGAAGCTGGAAACGCCTATCATCATTGCGCCCATGAGCTACGGGGCGGTTTCCAAAGAAGTGAAAATGGCCTTCGCCAAGGCCTCTACCCTGGCCGGAACTGTGGGTAATACTGGCGAAGGCGGTATGCTTGAGGAAGAGAGGCGACTGGCCAGGCAGTTGATCTACCAGTGTACCCCAGGCCGCTACGGTTTTAATCCGCGGGATTTGCAGCGAGCGGATGCTGTTGAATTGTTCATCAGCCAGGGGGCAAAGCCCGGATCCGGCGGGCATTTGCTGGGGTCTAAAATCACTCCTGACATTGCCAAACAAAGGGGCCTGCCTGTTGGCATCGACCTCCGTAGTCCCAGCCGGCACCCCGATTTTATGGGGCCCGATGACCTGGTTTTAAAAATCCTGGAGTTGCGCGAAGCCACAGACTGGCAGGTGCCCATCTCTTTAAAGATTGGCGCCAGCCGGGTAAAGGAGGACGTTAAGATTGCCTGCAAGGTTGGTGCCGATATCGTAGTGCTGGACGGCATGGAGGGTGGCACGGGCGCGGGGCCGGAGATCTTCAAGAATAACGTAGGTATTCCTACCATGGCGGCATTGGTTGCAGCAATGGATGGATTAAGGGAAGAGGGAATGGAAGACGAGATTGATATTGTGGTGATGGGAGGGATCAAAGATGGCGCTGATGTAGCTAAAGCCCTGGCCTTGGGGGCCAAAGCAGTGGGTATCGGCACAGCGGCTCTTATTGCCCTGGGTTGCCGCGCTTGCCGCCAGTGTGCCACCGGTCAGTGTCCCGCCGGTTTATGCACCCAGGATCCCGAATTGCGCAAGCGATTCGACTGGGAGCAGGGGGCGGAGCGGTTGGCCAACCTGATCCAGGCCATGACCGAGGAAGTGCGGATGATTACCCGCATCTGCGGCAAGACCAACTGCCACAACCTGGAGCCCGAGGATCTGCGGGCGCTTTCGGTGGAGGCCTCGGCTATTACCCGCATACCAATGGTGGGTTCTGAAGTGATCTTTGGGCGTGCTTAAAATTTCATTAATTCCTTAAAGTGCTATAAAAACATAATGTAACCAATTGATACGAAGTAGTATCGAAGTGGCAATGACGCTTTTTAGGAAAGGTGTTTTCCTGAAAAGCGTTTTTTGTTAAGGTTTCAGGGATGTAATTAAATCGAGCAGTGACGCTCTCAAGACAGGATTTAAGCCCTGTTGCGAGGATGTTTTCTGTTATACCGGGAACCCGGAAAATAAACGCACCTTTTAAAGTAAGGCGCCAACTTCGGGAGAAAGCGTTTTTTGACGGATGGTTCTCAAACAAGGCTCAATGAAAAACAGCTTAAACAGGGAGGTTAAGGAAAATGAGAAACCGGTTTTTGCGGACTATATTCGTGGCGCTTACTTTTTTGATGACACTGCCGACTCTGGCCTGGGCAGAGGATGCGGTGGAGACTGCTGCAGAAGCAGCTCCGAAAATTGACACCGGCGATACAGCCTTTATCCTGGTTTCAACTGCCATGGTTTTGCTAATGACACCCGGCCTGGCCCTCTTCTACGGTGGCATGGCCCGTAAGAAGAACGTCCTGAGCACCATTATGTACAGCTTCATCGCTATGGGCATAATCAGCATCCAGTGGGCGTTTTACGGCTACAGCCTGGCCTTCGGCCCGGATCTCGGCCACATTATCGGCAACCTTGACTGGCTTGGCCTCAAAGGTGTGGGAGTGGAACCGAACCCGGACTATTCTGCTACCATACCTCACCAGGTTTTCATGATCTTCCAGATGGTTTTTGCCATCATCACACCGGCGATTATATCCGGATCCGTCGCCGAGCGGATGAGGTTTTCTGCTTACCTGCTCTTTATAGTGGCCTGGGCTACGTTTATCTATGACCCTGTTGCCCACTGGGTATGGGGTGTAGGAGGGTGGCTGCGTGAACTGGGCGCCCTCGACTTTGCCGGCGGTACGGTGGTGCATATCATCTCCGGTGTATCCGGCCTGGTGGCCGCGCTAATTATCGGCAAGCGTAAGGGCTACGGCACCGAGCCGATGATTCCGCACAACCTGCCTATGACGGTTACCGGAGCTGCTCTACTGTGGTTCGGCTGGTTCGGCTTTAACGCCGGCAGTTCACTGGCGGCGGGTAGCCTGACGACTATAGCTTTTGTCAATACGCACCTGGCTACGGCAGCGGCGATGATGTCCTGGGTGATTGTCGAGTGGCTCCGCCACGGCAAGCCGACCGTACTTGGCGCGGCCAGTGGCGCGGTAGCCGGCCTGGTTGCCATCACACCCGCCTGTGGCTTTGTTACTCCGATGTCGTCCATTATTATCGGCCTGGTGGGCGGGGCGATCTGTTACCTGGCGGTGAGTGTGCTCAAGGGGAAGCTGGGCTACGACGACTCTCTCGACGCTTTCGGCGTGCACGGCATCGGCGGTACCTGGGGCGCTCTGGCAACGGGCCTTTTCGCCAGCAAAGCAGTCAACGAAGCTGGCAATAACGGACTCTTCTACGGCAACCCTGACCAGGTTGTCACTCAGTTGATTGGCATCGCTGCCAGTTGGATCATAGCGGCAGTGGGTACCTTTATTATCCTGAAAGTTATCAATGTTTTCTGCAAGCTCCGGGCAAGCGACGAGGAGCAGGACGCCGGCCTGGACATTACCCAGCACGGGGAAGATGCTTACACCGATTTTCCCCTGGCCGGTTCGCCTCTGGGCGTTGGGGTGCCCGCCGCTTATGCAGTCGGCATCGCCGTGAAGCCGGCCCTGCAGAATAAGGAGTAATCTATTGGCGTTACTGTCGCTTTTACGAACAGCGTTTTAGGTGAAACCTGCTATAAGGAGGAGATACTCTTGACCAAGATCGAATGCATCCTGCGCCCCGGCAAGCTGGAGTCCGTCAAGGAAGCCGTGAACAAGTGCGGCATCCAGGGCATGACCGTGACCCAGGTGATAGGCTGCGGGCTCCAGAAGGGCCGCACCGAAGTCTACCGCGGCGCCGAATACAGTATAAACCTGCTGCCGAAAGTCAAGGTGGAGATGGTGGTCCCGGATAGGGACGTCGAGTCCGTCGTCAAAGCCATCACCGGGGCAGCCAGGACCGGGGAGATCGGCGACGGCAAGCTCTTTACTTATAAGATCGATAATGCCATCCGCATCCGCACCGGGGAGACAGGGAAAGCGGCCATATAAAACATTCAGCAGAAAGGGGCCGGAAGCTTGAAGCTTTCCGGCCTCTTTAACCCCATGTGCGCCCGGCATGGGCGTTAACTTGGCGGTTAAAGTCCGCTGCGGGCGAGGCAGCACGAGCCTGCTAGCCAAAGGCAAGGGCGCCCATCGTGAGGTGGGGTCCGGAGGAGCTGGAGGCAAAGCCACGGCCCGGGGATGGGTTGGATACTTCGCCCTGGCGGAGACACCCGGCCCATTACGGGAGATTGAAGGGTGCCTGATGCGTCGCCTGCGAGCATGCCTCTGGAAACAATGGAAGCGGGTCCGCACCCGTATACGCCTGTAAAAATACCGTTTTTGTGGTTGCAGCCAACAATACCGCGACCAGCTACCCCGACGGCCGGGAGGTGCAGGGGGAAAGTTTTGTGGCCTATCCCGACGGATATACCCTGTTATCCTGTGGTCGGAAACCGGGGGGTATATTACTTCGACCTGGATCTGTCCCGGGTGAACAAGGTCCACCAGAGATGACCCTACCTGGAGGACGTGCGGTCAAACGGGGAGAGTATTTGTCGGAAGTATTACAGTGAATAGCCTCCATGGACATAACCCCTCCTGCACCGCTTCTGGCCCGTGGGCAGGCGGATGGGTACCAGGATGCCCCTGTGCTCACAGTTCCCGAACAAAAAGCAACAGCGCATGACAATGTTCCTTGTATTGACTGTAAAGGCTTTCGTGTCCAAAATCAGGCTTGAAAGGAGGGCGCTAAGGCCGTGAAAATCGATCAAGACAACCCGGGAGGGGCAAAAAAAAGCGGCGGACGAGTTTAAAAAATGCCCGGACTTTAGAGTCTTTGGGTCTTATCTTTGCCGGGCACGCGGCGGCTAAAAATCTGTCAAATTTCTCCTCGAGCCAGCAGGTCTTCCTGGGTGCGCAGCCCGTACTGGGTGAAGTGCCGGTCGTAGGTGAAAACCAGGTCGAAGGAGAGGCGGGCCATGAGGGCAAAGCTGGTGGCATCGGTATAGGAAAAATCCTTGTCGGCGTATTTTTCTAAGATACGGCGGGCCTCTTTTTCGTCTTCTTCCGAAACCCTCTCCACGGGCCAGGTATTGGCCAGCAGCCATTCTCTGGCTTTTGCCGGGTATGCCCTGGCCGCAAGGAGGTTGTACGTCTCGGCGACGATGAAGTTGGTGAGGACCAGTTCGGCCCCCTTCTCGGTGAAATAGCGGAGAGCCCGGACCGCTTCAGGATGCCGCTGGTCGTTCCGCAGGATCAGGGCTGCTATCGCACTGGAATCTACCAGCACCCTCACAGCTCATCCCCCAAGTATTTGTGCTTATCGACGGAAACATCTTCTCTCCCTTCCTTATCCTCCGCGGAACCCACCAGCCGCCAGATGCCGTCGTCAAAGCTGGCGCGGGGGTAGACGGGCGCCTTACGCAGGATCACGCTGTCCCCACGGACCTCGCACACGAGGTAATCGCCGACGTCAGCCTGCACGGCCCTTCGGACCGGAAGGGGAAGCGTTATCTGTCCTTTGGAGCGAATTCGTATAAGGTTCATGGTTTTAGCTCACTCCATTCTAACTTTCTTACTCAGTCTTACTCTCCTTTTCCATTTTAACAGCCAGCCGGGGACACGTCAACTGGGCGGAAGTGCTGAATACCAGTGTTTTACAGGCGGTACTCCCGGCCGTAACGCGGTGTAATGCGCAGGCGCCGGGGTTTGTATTACCAACCGGCTCCACCTTAAACACTGGCTTACTTATATTTCCATGACACCTTTTGGCAGCGCCAATTCCCCAAGCGCTCCTGCGTTTGTTCCAGGCCTAACTCTCTTAGTATTTCCCCGGAAATCCAGAGTTCTCCCCGGGGAAATTTTCTTTTTATTTTTTCAAGTATGCTACTATAACATTTCATATAACATTCTCCCCGAAATCTTTCTTCAGTTGGTACTTGTTTTGGGGCATAAACGATGTACGTAAAACGGCAATCAAAAGTACATATGGTGGAAGCATGTAAAAAGGGTATTGCCCTAACGCTCTCGAATAAAGCCTTATGACTTCACTAAAGCAGGAGGGGTAGCTCCAGAGGTGTCAGCAGTGCCTTAACGAAAATATATCAGAATGTCTCTACAAGACGGTAGAATGAAATGTACAGCATCCTGTGCAAAATGTGTGTTTCTGCTGAACGGGACGGGGTGAGAAGGCTTGTTTGACATTTCAGCTTTAGACAGGGTAATTAAAGATACTCTTGCCGCCATGGAAAATGGAAGGAGCCAGATTTTCGAGATCGCGGAAGCCACGCAGATTGAATGCAACCGCATCCAGCAAGAGTTGCAGCAGGTGATGGAGGAACTGAGGAAGACCATCGACCAGGTGGATGATCTGGAAATACGGGAGAAAAAGGCGCGCATTCACCTCATGGAAGTGAGCAGGGATTTCAAGCGCTACCGGGAGGAAGATATCAAAAGCGCCTACGAAACGGCCCAAAATTTGCAACTCCGTTTACGCGACCTGCGCAATCAGGAAAAAATGCTCCGCTTCCGCCGGGATCAGCTGGAAATAAACTTAAGGCACATGAAAACCAGCCTGGCCAGAGTGGAAAGCACCCTTGCCCACCTGAGCACGGCCATTAATTACCTCAGCAACAACCTGCAGCAGGTGTCGCTGAAAATAGGGGAACTGCAGCAGCTCCACGATCTCGGGGTCAGCATCATCAGGGCCCAGGAAGAGGAACGCAAGCGCGTCGCCCGGGAAATACATGACGGACCCGCGCAAATGATGGCCAACATTGTCATGCGGGCAGAATTTTGTCTAAAACTATTAGAAATCGATCCCGCCAGGTTGAAGGAAGAGCTCAATGCCCTGCGGGAGCTCGTCCGGCAAAGCCTGCAGGACGTGCGCAAAATCATCTTTGACCTGCGGCCGATGGTACTGGACGACCTGGGGCTGGTGGCGGCCTTAAAGCGTTATGTGGCCGATTTTCGGGAGCAGTACGGAATAGCCGCCGAATTTTCCTTTTTTGGACAGGACCGGCGACTGCCCGTTTCTACGGAGGTAACGTTATTTCGGATTGTCCAGGAATGCTTGAATAACGTGCGCAAGCACGCGGCGGCCCGCAGCGTACTGATCAAAATGGAGGTCCTGCCGGAGAGGGTAAACCTTTTGGTTAGGGATGACGGGAAAGGCTTTGATCTTGAGGAAGTAAAAAATAGCAGCCGCCCGGAAGGTTACGGGCTGATCAATATCCGCGAAAGGGCGCAGCTTCTAAACGGTTCTGTACAAATCAACACGGCCCCGGGCAGGGGGACTGCAGTATATGTAACGGTTCCGCTGCAGGAATAGTTTGGAAGTGTTTTTCTAATTTATGTTTTGTTCTTATAATTCCTTATAATTCCTTTTAATAAAAAAGGAGTTGGGGTGCACTTGGCGATCAAGGTTGTTATTGCGGATGACCACCCTTTGATCAGGGAAGGCCTGCGCAGGATTCTTTCGCTGGTGCCGGACGTGGTTATCGCCGGGGAAGCGGAAAGCGGGGAGCAGGCCGTAGAATTGACTCGCCGGACGGGGGCGGACGTTGTACTCCTCGACGTCAATATGCCCGGCATGAACGGCATTACCGCCTGCAAGTTAATTAAAGCGGAGATGCCCGGCACCAAAGTTATCGCTTTAACCATCCACGACCAGGAAGAATATTTATTTGAGCTGATCCAGGCCGGGGTCTCGGCCTATCTGTTAAAGGACGTGAGCCCGGACAAATTGCTGGAAACCATTTTGGGTGTAACCCGCGGGGAATCCTTTATTTCGCCCCGGCTGGCGGCGAAAGTTTTTCAGGAGTTCAACCGCCGGACGGGGAAAGCGGGAAATATTCTGACCAACCGGGAGTTGGAAATCCTCCAACTGCTCGCCCAGGGAGAAAGCAACAAAAGCATCGCCCAAAAACTTTTCATCAGCGAAAAGACGGTGAAAAATCACCTGACCAATATCTTTCAAAAGTTAAACGTTAATGATCGAACGCAGGCGGTGCTTTACGCCATCAAAAACAAGCTGGTGCAGGTGTGAAAGGGCTTTTCGCTCCTCTTTTTTTTTGGGACTTCGGTCCTATGGAAATTAAGACCAAAATCACAACTTGAAATGAGACGCCTGTGCGATGTGTAAAAAGTCTACCGGTGGTAGAATCAGAAGAAAAAGAAAGGATGGTGTTTTTGCATGCGGAATTTAGTGACCCGTCTGGTGAAGGAAGAGAGCGGGCAGGGGATGGCCGAGTACGGGCTGATCCTGGCGCTGGTAGCCATTGCGGCCATTGCGGCCTTAGGGATTTTGTCGGGCGGCATCAACGAAATTTTTAACAAGATTGGTGGTAAGCTCAGTACCGAGGGTGGAAAAGTCCAATAAAGTGGTTTCGGCGGGTTTTGTCACATGATGATTTCTTTTGACATTCTCGTGATCGCGCTCACGGCCATCTGCCTGTACACGGATCTGCGCTGGAACAAAATATACAATAAAGTGTTGTTGCCCTTTGCCCTCATCGGCGTCATCATGCAGCTATATTTTCATGGTCTTAAGGGCCTGGCGGAGGGGATGGCCGGTTTTTTGACCGGCCTGTTGCTTCTCTTGATCCCCTTTGCCGTACGCCAGATGGGGGCGGGAGATGTCAAGCTGCTGGCCACGATCGGGATGATTAAAGGGCCGCAATTTACCCTTCTGGTCTTTTTAGGTGCGGCGCTGGCCGGCGGCCTGATGTCCTGTGTTTTGCTGATCAGGCAGGGGCGCCTGCTTTCCTCCCTGCGGGCGATCGGATGCGCTGCCCTCCTTCGCCTTGCCCGGGTTCCCGCCCCGTACGCCTTAACTCCCCTGGAACAGGCCGCGCCGGGTGACGCGATTCCCTTCGGGGCCGCCATTTTTGCAGGCGTTTTTGCGGCCTATCTGTTTCCGTTTATTTTGAGGTGAGCTGCCGGATGTGGAAAAGGATTATCCGCTCTCAAAAAGGCCAGGCGATGGTGGAACTGGCCCTGTTGCTTCCGGCGTTGCTGTTGATTTTAGGGGGAATTATTGAATTCGGGCGCATTTTCCATGCTTATCTGGTGATCACCGGTGCCAGCCGCGAGGGTGCCCGGGTCGCCGTGGTGGGGGAAACTTACGATGGGGTGCGCGAGAAGGTAATCGCTTCTGCACCGTCGCTGGACGCCAATTCCCTGGATGTTTTGCTGGAACCCGAGAGTTACGGGCGGGGGGACATGCTCACAGTGACGGTGACTTATTCCGTGGACCTGGTCATTCCCTTGATCAGTGCGTTGCTGCCGGACCCCTTCACCATTAAAGCCGCTACCACGATGCGGGTGGAGTGAAAGGAGCCTGCCGATGATTAAAAAAGTTCTTTCCCGGCTGGCGGCGGATGAAAGGGGCGGCGCTTTCGTTTTGGTTTCCCTGATGATGTTGGGCCTGCTCGGGTTTGCCGCCCTGGTCACTGATTTTGGCCTGTATACCTTAAACAAGCAGCGCCTGATTAACGCCGTGGACGCCGCGGCGCTGGCAGGAGCCGCGGAACTGTCTCCAGCCGGGAGCGGCGACGAAGCGGTCGCCAAAAGCTGCGCCGAGCAATACGCGCTGCAAAACGGGGCCGATCCCGCAGGGCTGACGGTTTCTATTTCCACCAGCCCGTCCGGGCTGAAGGTGGTTGAGGTAACCGCCGAGAAAGAAGTGGACTTCATCCTGGCCCGGCTGCTGGGGTATACATCCGGAAAAGTACAGGCCGCCGCTTCTGCCGCCGTGGCGGGAGTTACCTCTTGCCGGGGGGTTGCCCCCTTGCTGGTGCCCAAACAGAACTTTCAATTTGGAAAAAGGTACACTTTAAAATACGGAGATCCCGCCTTTCCCGGAAATTTCGGCGCCCTGGCCCTGGGCGGCACCGGGGCGAGCACTTACCGGCAGAACTTGATTTATGGATACAGCGGCGAGATCGCGGTAGGAGACCTGGTCACGACCGAGCCGGGTAACATGAGCGGTCCTACCGAGGGTATCGACGAGCGGCTGGCCCGCTGCAAAAACAACTGCACGGTGGACCATTTTGAGCCGGGCTGCCCGAAAATCCTGATTATTCCCGTTTACGATCCCAGCGGTACGCTCCACGGGAGAAGCCAGGTAAAAGTAGAGGGTTTTGCCGCCTTTTTGGTGGACCGGGCCGATTCAGAAAAAGACGAAATACACGGGTATTTTATTTGCACCACGGTGGAAGGAGAGGCGGATTTTTCCCGGCCTCCGGATACCGGCCTTTATGCGGTGAGATTGCTGGAGTAGCCCGGGCAGTGAACAGCGTGAAAGGGGGCTTTTCGCTTGTTGCGCGGGAAAGTTAACCTGTTCCTTATCCTGGCCGTGGTTTTTGGCCTTGTGGCAGCGTATGGAGTTTATACCTATCTTCAGCAGTTAAAGGCCACCTACCGGAGCACCGGTGATTTTCGACCGGTGGTCCTGGCCCGGGAAAAAATCCCGCCCCAGACAAAGATTACGGAAAATATGCTGGAGGTCAAGGAGATACCGTCTTCTTACATCCATAAGGAAGCGCTTGTGAAGCGGGAAGAAGTGGTGGGCAAAATTACCACCACCATAATCTATCCCGGGGAGCAGATTTTGAAGACGAAAATAGCCGGACCCAAAGATCCTTCCCAGGGGTTGGCCTTTCTGGTCAGTCCCGGCAAAAGGGCGGCCACCATTGCCGTCAACGATGTTTCCGGCGTCGCCGGGCTCTTACGGCCCGGGGACAGGGTGGACGTGGCAGGTACGGTGGACGTGCCTTCAGGAGGCGCCAGGGAAACTGTTACTTCCCTGCTCATTCAAAATGTAAATGTTTTGGCCGTCAACCAGTCCGCGGACCCGAACCCGGTCAAAAACAACAATAAGTCCGTGCAGACTCAAACGGTTACTCTGGAGGTTACCCCGCAACAGGCACAGACGCTGATCCTGGCCGCCGAAAGGGGGTCGGTTCGCCTGCTGCTGCGTTCACCCGGTGATGGAGCGGAAGTGGCCCTCCCGTCTGCCCGGCTGGGAAATCTCGTACGCTAGCTTTCCTGATTCGGGAGGTGAGTTAATTTGGAGACGACCAGAGTTTTAATTGCCGACGACATTGCCGGCACCAGGGAGGACATTAAACGCCTTCTTTACTTCGAGGAAGATATCAAAGTAGTGGGGGAAGCCGCCGACGGGGAGGAAGCCCTGCGCCTCACCGAAACCCTGCAGCCGGATGTGGTTTTGATGGATATCAACATGCCCAGGATGGACGGTATCCAGGCGACGGAGCTGATCTCAATGCAGTTTCCGGAAGTTGCCGTGGTGATCATTTCCATCCAGGGGGAACAGGAATACCTGCGCAAAGCCATGGCTGCGGGGGCGCGTGATTACCTGGTCAAG
The DNA here is from genome assembly GCF_030813795.1 of Desulfofundulus luciae. Classification (NCBI taxonomy): domain Bacteria; kingdom Bacillati; phylum Bacillota; class Clostridia; order Eubacteriales; family Peptococcaceae; genus Desulfofundulus; species Desulfofundulus luciae. Next base: position 18,892 of record NZ_JAUSUX010000010.1, read on the forward strand.
CCCTTTAACAGCAGCGAGCTGGCCGAAACAATCCGCAGAGCAGGTGCTTTTCATAAGAAAAGGCAGGTTCATTTTAGCGGCGGGCAGGTTGCCGGCGCCCCCCCGCAACCGGCCCGCATCCCCGGCAAAGTGGTCACTCTTTTCAGCACCAAAGGCGGTGTAGGGCGCACTACCCTGGCCTGCAACCTGGCCGTCGCCCTGGCCCAGGGGACGGGCCAAAAGGTGGTTCTGGTTGATCTGGATCTGGCGGGCGGGGACGCGGCGGTGCTCCTGAATATGCCCACCAAAGGAACCGTCACCGAAGTAATTCAGGAACCTGATTACACGGACCCCTCCCTTCTGGAGAGCTATCTTGCCCCCCACTTTTCGGGGATCAATGCTCTGCTGTCCCCAGCCGACCCGGAGCAGGCAGAAACGGTTACGGGAGCACAGGTGACGGCAATTTTGCAAACTTTAAAGAAAAGTTATGACTACGTGGTGGTGGATACTTGCGCTTACTTAAATGAAGTGGTTGTTGGCACCCTGGAAGCCGCCGATCAGGTTCTCGTCCTGGTTACCCAGGATCTGCCGGCCTTGAAACACGCGCGCCTGAACATTGATATTCTCGAACGCTTGAACTTTCATAACAAAATAAAGCTCGTTTTGAACAAGACCCGCCCGGATGTGCTCAAACCAAGCGAGCTCGAAAAAAGCTTGAATTTTTCCCTCTGGCACGCCGTGCCTGACGAAGAGAAAATCGTCCTGCCCTCCATCAACAGGGGAATGCCCTTCGTTCTGGCCGAGGCGGGGAGCGCCATCAGCCAGAGCATATTTGAACTGGCCGGGTTGCTGTCGCGCGGGGAGGAAGAAGCGGCCGGAAAAGGCAGGATTGTTCCGGAAAGCCACGCCGATTATCGTGAGCGGAAGTCGCTGTTGGGCAAGTTTTTCAAAACATCCGCAAAAGCCGTTTCGTTAAGATAGAAGAGAGGTGATTGGGGTGTCCCTTTTTGCGAGGTTTGAGCAGAAAAACAGGAGAACTTTTGAACCCGGCGGAGCTGTACAGGCAAATAAAAGCATTCAGCCTCCCAGGCAGGCTTATTCCGCTCCCCCCAAAGACCCCTTCCAGGACCTTAAAATCGACCTGCACAAGAAAGTTATCGCCGAACTGGCGGAACTGCCCCAGGAGAAAAGAGACCGCCGCGAACCGGTGGCCGAAAGGATCGGGGACCTGGTCGGCAGATTGATTGATGAATCCGGGCGGCACGTCTCCCGTTCCGACCGCCAGCGGATCATCAATGAGATTATCGATGAAGCGATTGGTTTTGGCCCGATCACCTCCCTGTTGAAAGACCCGGAAGTTACGGAAATTATGGTCAACGGGCCGCGTCAGGTCTACGTGGAGCGGGGGGGCAGGCTGGAGCTCACCCCCATTACTTTCCGGGACGACCAGCACGTCATGCACGTGATTGAAAAAATCGTGGCCCCTCTGGGGCGAAGAATAGACGAAAGCTCCCCCATGGTCGACGCCCGGTTGCCGGACGGCTCCCGGGTCAACGCCATTATTCCTCCCCTGGCCTTGAACGGGCCTACCATTACCATCCGTAAATTTTTTCAGGATCCGCTCACGGTGGAAAATCTGCTGTCGCTGGGCACCCTTACGGAAGAAATGGCCCTTTTCCTGGAAGCGTGTGTGCGTGCGCGCCTGAACATGATTGTCTCCGGAGGCACGGGAAGCGGGAAGACAAGCATGCTGAATATTCTCTCCTCTTTTATCCCGGCCGATGAGCGGATCATTACCATTGAGGACGCGGCCGAATTGCAGCTTCGCCAGGAGCATGTCGTCACCCTGGAAAGCCGTCCCGCGAATATGGAAGGGCGGGGGGAGGTAACCATCCGGGACCTGGTGCGCAACGCTTTGCGGATGCGCCCGGACCGCATCATCGTGGGTGAGGTGCGCAGCGGCGAAGCGCTGGACATGCTGCAGGCCATGAACACGGGTCATGACGGCTCTTTGACCACCGGGCACGCCAATTCCCCCCGGGACATTCTTTCGCGCCTGGAAACCATGGTGCTGATGGCGGGGGTGGACTTGCCCGTGCGTGCCATCAGGGAACAGATTTCCTCGGCCCTCGATGTGATCGTGCACATGGCGCGCCTTAAGGACGGGTCCCGAAAAGTCACCCACATTACGGAAGTACAGGGGATGGAAGGGGACGTGATCGTCCTCCAGGATCTTTTTCTTTTCGAGCAGACGGGCGTGGACGGCAACGGAAAAATACTCGGCCGGTTCCGGGCCACCGGGATCAGGCCAAAATTTATAGACCGCCTGGAAGTGTGCGGGATCGAGCTGCCGCCGAATATATTCTGGCTGCGCTAAAGGAGTGGGTGGCGTGGATTTGAAGGTTATTGCCCTTTTTACTTTTCTGGCCGTAGCGTTGCTTGCGCCGGGGCTGCAGCAACTCATCCTGGCCCGGAAGAAGTTTATCACCGACCGGCTAAAAGAACTGGCCGGGCAGGGAGGCCCGGACGGAAACGGCCGGATGGAAAAGATTAATCAAGACCTGCGCCATAACTTCTTTAAATCGCTGCTCGCCCACGCGGGCCGGTTGTCCCCGCGGGTGTTGAGTATGGCCGCGGACAGGCGGCTGGCCGAAGCTGATCTGCCTTTCAAAGGAGAAGAATTTGTCGCCCTGGCCGCGTTTTGCGCGGCCGGGGGAGGTGTTATCGCTGTTGCGCTGACCGGGCGCCCGGAGCTGGCCGTGATGGCTGCGCTGGCCGCCGGGGCGGCGCCTTTCTGGCTGGTAAAGGCAATCGCCAGAAGACGGGTGATGCTTTTTAACGGTCAGATTGCCGATACTCTTTTAATCATGGCCAACTCTTTGCGCGCCGGCTTTAGTTTTATGCAGGCCATCGAAGTGGTCCAGCGGGAGATGCCGCCGCCCATCGGGCGGGAATTTGGACGCACCTTTCGGGAGTTGAGCCTGGGCACGCCGGTGGAGGAGGCGTTGACCAGCCTGGTCAAAAGAGTGAAAAGCGAAGACCTGTCCCTGGTGGTTACCGCCGTGCTCATCCAGCGGCAGGTGGGAGGGAACCTGGCCGAGGTGCTGGATAAGATTGCCCGGACCATCCAGGAAAGGGTGCGTATTCAGGGGGAAATCCGTGCTCTGACCGCCCAGGGACGCCTTTCCGGAACAATCATCAGTGTGTTGCCCGTATTCCTGGTTGTTGTCATGCTGCTCATCAATCCCGGGTATATCAGTGTCCTGTTTACCCATCCCACCGGGCGAATGATGCTGGGCGCGGCGGCGCTGGCCGAGCTGTTGGGATGGATTTTAATTAAAAGGATCGTCCGCATAAGCGTTTGACAGGAAGGGGTTGTTTATTGATGATCCTTTCAGCGGCCGCGTTTTTTCTGGCTATTATATTTTTTCTTCTGGGCCTTTACCAAGCCCTTTGGGGGGAGCGCTTGCAAATTTCCCAAAGGGTGGAGGAAGTGTTGGGAGCCCCCGCCTTATCTTTCCGGGAACAGGAATTAAAGGCGCCCTTTTTGCAGAGGGTGGTCCGGCCGGTTTTAAGAAAGATGATTGGCCTGGCCGGTGTTTTCATCCCGGCCGAGAAAACTGCCGTTCTGGAAGAGAAACTGAACCGGGCGGGGAGGCCGGGCGGTTTGAGCGCCGGCGAGTACGCCTTGCTCAAGTACTTTACCGCCGGAGCGGCCGGGGTATTTTCCTTTTTCTTTTCCGGAACGGTCCACCTGGAGCCGGTTCAAACCTGCCTGTTGTCCTTCCTGGGCGTTTTGCTGGGCTGGCACCTGCCGAACTTTTATCTTGAGGCCCGGATCCGGGACCGCGCCGAACTGATCAGAAAAGAGCTTCCGGATGTGCTGGACCTGTTGACCGTAAGCGTGGAAGCGGGGCTGGGCTTTGACGGCGCCCTTTTGAAGGTGGCGGAGAAAAAGAAAGGCCTGCTGGCCAAAGAGTTTTCGCAAATACTGCGGGAAATAAACATGGGCAAGCCGCGGCGTGAAGCCCTCCGGGATGCAGCCGAAAGGCTGGGGGTGGACGAGTTTTCCTCCTTTGCCGGCTCCATCATTGTCGCCGACCGGTTGGGGATCAGTATTGGCAACGTGCTGCGCGCGCAGTCGGCACAAATGAGAAACAAGAGGCGCCAGCGGGCCGAAGAAAGAGCGATGAAGGCGCCGGTGAAAATGCTTTTTCCCATGGTGTTTTTTATATTTCCCGCCGTATTCCTGGTTCTCCTGGGGCCGGCGGTGATCAAAATCAGTAAAGTTTTTACCAGGTGAGGTTTTACAGGGATGCGTTTGATTAATTTAACCCGCAACGCATTGCTGGCCCAGAATGTGCGGGTGGCGGCAAACTTCTGGTCACGGTTGAAGGGACTTATGGGCAGGCGGAAGATGGAACCCGGCGAGGCTCTTGTTCTGGAAAAATGCCGGGCCGTCCACACCTGCTTTCTGCGTTTGCATATTGATGTGGCTTTCCTGGATGAAAAAGGGACGGTGCTCAAAACCCTGGTCAACCTGCCTCCTTACCGGTTCACCATGCCGGTGCCCGGGGCGCGCCGGGTGGTTGAGCTGCCCGCCGGCGTTCTCTTGAAAACCGGCACAGTACCGGGGGACACACTAAGTTTTTCTGAAAAAGAGGTGATCCGCAATGAAAAACACGGGGCGCAGAATTTCCATTGCCACTAAAATAAGCATTTACTTTGGCCTGTTAATTTCTTTTCTAATCGTTACGGTGGGTTGTTCTACTTACATCCGTATCCAGCAAATCATGGAGCTTCAAATAAAGGAGAAAGGCGAGGCCGTTGCCTCCGCTGTTACCGCCCTGGCGGCCGAGCGGCTGCAGGCCGGCGACCCGCAGCTATTAAACAAGCTCTTTTCCGACCTGAAGGCAAATGAAGATATCGGGGAAGCGGCCATCGTTAATTCCGGCGGGAAAATAGTTGCTCATACCAATACCCTTTTGATTGGCAGAACTGTTCCTGAGGGCTCTTCGGAAGGAATCTTTCAAAAAAGCGTTTCCCCCGGTCCGGTGATCAGCGCTCCGGTAAGAACTGCCGAAGGCAGTTTGCTGGGCTACTTTTACATCCAGATGGATCAGGAACGAACAAAAAGATACATGCGCAATCTGGCCCTGACCATGGTTTTTGTTTTGCTGGCAGCGTTATATGCTGGAATCATGCTGGCACACATCATCAGCAAACGTGTTTTACGCCTGCCCATTAATGATTTAATGGAAGCTACCCGGCATATCGCCACCGGCAATTTCGCCTATAAAGTCCCGGTACGCAAGCAGGACGAACTGGGCAACCTGGCCCAGGCGTTTAACACCATGACCGCCTACCTGACCAATCTTTTCCGGACAGTCCACCTGAGCACCATGGAGATGGCCAAAAGTAGCCGGCTTATTTTGGACCGCACGGAAAGCTACTGCTCCACCGCCGGGAAAGACCAGAAAGAGGTGGAGGAGCTGGCGGAAATAAACAATGCAGCCCGCCGGTTGGCCCGGGTGGCAGACAGGTTGAACAGCCTGTCTCTGCAATTTAAGATTACAAATTAAGATGGCTGCCGGCGATTTAACCCGGCAAATTCCGGTTTCCGGGCAGGATGAACTGGCTCGCCTGGCGGGGACCTTTAATGATATGGCGCAGGCCCAGGAGATGGTGGTCAAGGTGGCCGGACAAATGGAGCAGACCGCCGAGGGAGGGTACCCGTGGCCTGGCGGCGTCCAGCCAGCAAGTTACGGGGACAGTCCAGGAACTGGCTACTGCAGTCCAGGAACTGGTCCGCATTTCCGCTGAATTAAAGGACATTACCGCCAGTTACAAGGTTTAAGGTAAAAGTTGCATTAATTTTCCCTGCAGGGAGATAATAATGGCCAGGGGGGGGAAACTTGCGATGTACGACCTGGTCATTATCGGGATGGGCCCGGCAGGGTTAACGGCGGCCGTATATGCGGCTCGCAAAAAGCTGTCTACCCTCTTAATTGGAAAACAGTATGGAGGCCAGATGGCCTGGGCTTCGGGAGTAGAAAACTATATCGGTTTTCAATATATCACCGGTTCCGAATTGCTGTCCAAGTTTGAAGACCATGTGAAACAATACCCCGTTAAGCGGGTCGAAGCCGAAGTAGTTAAACTAACCCGGGAGAACGGTCATTTTATCACCAGCACTGCCGGCGGCGAGGAATTTCACTCCCGGGCGGTGATTGTAGCTTCCGGCAAGGTTCCCCGCCGGCTCAATGCGCCCGGTGAAAGGGAGTTAACGGGCCGGGGGGTCAGCTACTGCGCGGTTTGCGATGCCCCCCTTTTTGCCGGTATGGACGTGGCTGTAGTAGGCGGCGGCAACTCGGCTCTTACGGCAGCGTACGATTTGATCAAAATAGCCAAACAGGTCTACGTTGTCTCCCAGGTGGAATGGACGGCCGACCCCATTCTCGTCGATAAAGTGAAAAACGCGCCGAATCTGACCAAGCTGGTGGGGTACGAAACGGTGCGCATCGAAGGAAACGAAAGGGTAGCGGGCATCACTTTGCGCTCCCTGGATGGACGAAAAGAAGAGAAAAGAATACCCGTGCAAGGGGTATTTATCGAAATTGGCACTGTACCCAGCACACACTTTGTCGAAGGTCTGCTGGAGCTGAACGAGAAAGGTGAAATCAAGGTCGACTGCGACTGCAGCACCTCCGTACCCGGTGCCTTTGCAGCCGGGGATGTGAGCAGCATTCCGGAAAAACAGATTATCGTTGCCGCCGGGGAAGGGGCCAAGGCCGCCCTGGGGGCCTACCGTTATTTGCTCAATCAATAGTAAGTAGTCCGCCAACGGTAAGCCGTAAAGTGCCGATGGCTGTTGGGCTGGCCCCTTCCTGGGCAAAAAACCGGGCGGTTCCCGTTGTGCCTCCATGGGATGGGATGGCTTTTCCGGTCTTAATTGGTCAGACTCTGGATGGGGGCGGGGATGCGACCTCCCCGGCGCACAAAGTTGTCCGCGGAAAAAGGATGCACCGCCATTACGGGCGCTTCTCCTAAGAGCCCGCCAAAGGTGACTTTATCCCCCACCTTTTTGCCCGGGGCGGGAATGATTCTGACGGCGGTGGTTTTATTGTTGATCACGCCAATGGCCACCTCATCGGCAATAATGGCGGCGATGGTTTCCGCACTGGTATCCCCGGGGACGGCAATCATGTCCAGGCCCACCGAACAGACGCAGGTCATGGCCTCCAGCTTGTCCAGGGAAAGGGCTCCTTCCTGTACTGCCCGGATCATCCCCGCGTCTTCGCTGACCGGGATAAAGGCCCCCGACAATCCGCCTACGTAGGAAGAGGCCATGGCCCCTCCTTTTTTAACGGCATCGTTTAACAGGGCCAGGGCGGCGGTGGTGCCGTGGGTGCCGCAACGTTCCAGGCCCATGGCTTCCAGGATCTCCGCCACGCTGTCCCCTACTGCCGGGGTGGGGGCCAGGGACAGGTCTACAATGCCGAAGGGCACACCCAGCCGTTCTGCCGCCAGCCGGCCAACCAGCTCCCCCATCCGGGTAATTTTAAAAGCCGTCTTTTTCACTGTTTCCGCCAGTGTTCCGAAATCCGCATTGCCCACCCGGGCGACGGCGTTTTTAACCACTCCCGGTCCGGACACCCCTACATTGATGGTACATTCGGGCTCCCCGACTCCATGAAAGGCGCCGGCCATAAAGGGGTTGTCCTCGGGGACGTTGCTGAAAACCACCAGTTTGGCACAGCCTAAACCGCCCTGTTCCGCCGTCCGCGCGGCGGTTTCTTTAATCACCCGGCCCATCAGGTAAACGGCGTCCATATTTATGCCCGCCCTGGTGGTAGCCACGTTTACCGAGGCGCAGACCCTTCCGGTGCCGGCCAGGGCGGCGGGGATGGAAGTAATCAATATCCGGTCCCCGCCGGTAAAGCCTTTGTGTACCAGGGCAGAAAAGCCGCCGATAAAGTTTACCCCTACGGCGGCCGCGGCGGCATCCAGGGTAAGGGCGTATTCCATGTAATCTTCCTGACGGCTGCATTCGGCAATCAGGGAAATGGGGGTGACGGAGATCCGTTTGTGTACGATGGGAATGCCGTATTCCCGGCTGATTTCTTCTCCCACCGCAACCAGCCTGCTGGCCAGGCGGGTGATTTTATCGTAGATTTTCCGGCATGCCGTCTTGGGATCCGGGTCCGCGCAGTCCCGCAGACTGATGCCCATGGTAATGGTGCGAATGTCCAGGTTTTCTTCCTGGACCATCTTGATGGTTTCCATGATTTCTGCCAGGGTAAGCATGGTATTTGTTTCTCCTTCGTTTTTTACTTATTCAATTACCAAAAGCATTTGCGCAGGGACGGTGCGCTGATTCTGAGCAAACGACTTGCGCAGCGCCGGTAACAGCACCAGGCGAAGCAAGGCTGCCGGCTCGGCTCTCGAGGACGCCAAACGAAAACGAATGGAAGAACACTTATTGGTGACACATCGGGCAGTTAAAAATGGTTGGGAGGTAACAGTGTCGATGGTAATCCGCAGAGAGCCAGAGCCGGCCCGTAGCAAGCCGTGGTGCTGTCGGCGCGGAGCACTGGAGTGCGCGAAGAACAGCGCACCGTCATTTTTCAGTGTTATGCGTTAAAAAAGCCCTTTCAGGCTAAATCCTGTGCATGAAGCGAAAGGCGTCCTCGTGCTGGGCGTCGATGCGCACCCCCAGTTCGGACCCTTTTGCCGCCAGGCGTTCTTTTAAAGTGCTCAGGTTGATGCGGCTTTTTTCCATGTCGGCAATCATGATCATGGCCAGGAATTCCTGCAATATGGTCTGGCTGATGTCCAGGATATTGATGTTGTTTTCGGCCAGCACCTGGGCCACCCCGGCGATAATGCCCACCCGGTCGGGCCCCAGGACGGTGACGATGATCCGGTTTTTCTTTGGTTCCTGTGCAGACATATGGACTTCTTCCTTTCTGTAGGCTCGACAAATAACTATTCGCTTTAAAAAGGTGGAACTCCTGCCGGTAACGTAGCCTTTAAAACATGCCGCCGCCTGCGGGCCAGTTGTACAACTACCCGCGCAAGGTGTTGATATTTGTATAGTTTTTTAAACAAGTAACGAATCAGGTTTTGCCTGAAAAAAAGATTGACACCTGGCTTTTGGCAAGTGTAAAATGAAAAAAAGGGTAAAGTTGTTCCCAGGGGACCGGGCAACGGTGCCTGACCGGTGGATCGGGGAAAGATCCCAACAAGCCTGCTAAACTAAGGGGGTGCGGGATCTTTTTTATTTTGGTATGGGTGATGGTGTCTAAAAATACGGACAAAAAAAATTTCTTATTTGTCGATTTTTTGAAAAGGATTTGGGCCCTTAAAGTCGAAATATTTTATTCTAAGGAATTTTCAGAAAATGGAGGTGAAAGTGCTACAAGGGGTTGCATAGCGAGTTAACGGGGGTAGGCAAAAGGGTTTGGGAAAGTTAAAGAAAGTTAAAGAAAAAGGAGGAGGAGAACAGTTGAAAAAGTATAAGGTAGCCCTGGTATTATTAAGTGTGTTGCTCATGATTGCCCTGGTGGCCGGGTGTGGTGGTAAAACTGGCACTTCGGGCGGTGGCGAAAATAAAGGCGGGGCGTCGGGTGATACCATTAAGATTGGTTTCATGGGCGCTTTGACCGGAAACGAGGCCAGCTACGGTATAGAAACTTTAAAAGGCATGAAAATGGCCGCCGAGGACTTAAATAAAGAAGGCGGCGTGCTGGGCAAAAAGATTGAAATCGTGGAGTCGGACCACGGCAGCAAGCAAACTGAGGCTGCCGCCGTGGTGCAGAAAATGATTAGCAAGGACCGGGTGGTGGCCATTGTAGGCGATCCCACTACCGGCAAGACCAAGCTGGCCGCACCCATCTGCCAGCAAAATAAGGTTGTTCTCCTTTCTGCCGGCGCAGTGGGTCCAGGCGTGGTGGAGTTGGGCGATTATATTTTCCGGGATACCCTTTTGGATGCCGTGGCTGCTCCGGCGGTAACCGATTATCTGGTCAACAAGCTGGGGTGGAAGAAAGTGGCCATTGTTACTTCCACCAACAACGACTACAGCGTGGGCCTGACCAAGATCTTTGAAGGGGCGCTGGCCAAGCATAACGCCCAAATAGTCGATAGAGAGAGCATCCAGGACGGGGACCAGGATTTCAGCGCCCAGGTGACCCGGATCAAGCAGGCCAAGCCCGACGGGATTATCTTTACCGGCTATTACACCGAGGGCGGCCTGTTTATGAAAGAAGTGCGCAAGCAGGGCCTGGACCTGAAGATGGCCGGTGGCGACGGTCTGCTTTCCCCGGTGCTCTGGAAGCTGGGCGGCGATGCGGTTGAGGGCAGCATGGTGTACACCGGTTTTGCCGCCGACCCTGCCAATGCCGCTCCCCAGACCAAAGAGTTCATCAAGAAATACCAGGCGGCCAATGACAACAAGCTGCCCGATATGTTCTCCGCCCAGGGTTACGATGCAGTGATGTTGCTGGCCAAGGCCATGAAGGAAGCCAACAGCACCGATCCTTCTAAATTTAAAGATGCTTTAGCAAAGACCAGGGATTATCCGGGTGTTTCCGGTACGTTGACCTTCCTGCCCAACCGGGAGCCCGTCAAGAGCCCGGTGTACTTGCTGGAAGTGAAGAACCAGCAATTCAGCATCAAGGCAGCTCTACCTACCGAGGCGCCGAAAGCCTGATCCTTATTTCCAGTTTCCGGTGGAACCGGGTCGAACTTACCCGGTTCCACCAGAAATTTGTTTTGTGGAGGGAGCCATGTTACTGCAACAAATTATTAACGGCCTCACCCTGGGGGCCACTTACGCCTTAATTGCCCTGGGTTACACCATGGTTTACGGCATCATCCAGTTGATTAACTTTGCCCACGGCGACATTTACATGATCGGCGCCTTTATCGGGGTGGCGGCGGTAGCCCTCTTCCACCAGAATTTTTTCCTCACCCTGACCACCGCCATGCTCGCCTGTGTGGTCCTGGGGGTGACCATCGAGCGGGTAGCCTATCGTCCTTTGCGCCGTGCCCCCCGTTTGAATCTCCTCATTACCACCATTGGAGTATCCATCTTTCTGGAAACCTTTATGACCGTCCTCAAAGGCCCGCAGCCCACCGGGTTTCCTCCCGTTTTGAAAAATGTGACCCTGCGGGTGGGCACCCTGGAGTTCTCCAGCATCCAGATGGTTATCTTGCTGGTTTCTGTGGCCCTGATGGTGGGATTGCAGTTTATCGTCAAGTACACTAAAATCGGCAAGGCCATGCGGGCGGCCTCCGAGGATTACGATACGGCCAGCCTGATGGGCATCAACATCAACCGGGTGATTTCCTTTACCTTTGCCATCGGGTCTGCCCTGGCCGCGGCGGGTGGAGTGCTGGTAGGGATTTATTTTAACTCCGTATCTCCTTATATGGGTGTGACTGCCGGTCTGAAAGCCTTTGTGGCGGCGGTGCTGGGTGGTATCGGCAATATTCCCGGCGCCATGCTGGGCGGCCTGCTCCTGGGTCTGGCCGAGGTTTTTGGCGTGGCCGCAGGCTTTTCGACCTATAAAGATGCCATTGCCTTTACCCTGCTGATCATTATTTTGCTGGTCAGGCCTACCGGTCTTTTGGGGCGGCCCATCCAGAGGAAGGTGTAGAAATTATGTCACAATGGCTAGCCAGTGTAATTGACCCCTATTACCAGCAGGTGCTCATGCTGGTGGGCATTTATATCATTGCGGCTTTAGGCCTGAACCTGATTACCGGCTTGTGCGGTCAGCTTACCTTTGGGCATGCTGCTTTCTTAAGTATTGGCGCCTACACGGCGGCAATATTAACCAGGAATTTCCATATGCCTTTTCTAGCAAGTCTTATCCTGGGCGGATTAATGGCGGCTTTATTTGGAATATTGCTGGGTATTCCCGTACTCAAGCTCACCGGTGACTACCTGGGTATTGCCACCCTGGGCTTCGGGGAAATTGTGCGGGTGGCCTTCACAAATATGAAAATAACCGGGGGAGCCATTGGACTGGCTGCCATTCCCCGTGCATCCAACCTGGTAAATGTAACCATTTTTGTGATCCTGGCCGTGGCGGCCGCGGTTTTGCTGGAGAATTCCCGCTTTGGCCGCGCTTTGAAGGCCATACGGGAGGATGAGATTGCCGCCGGGGCCATGGGCATTAACGCCATGTGGTACAAGATCCAGGCTTTCGGCATCGGTTGCTTCCTGGCCGGGATCAGCGGGGGCTTTTATGCCCATATGCTGCAATACTTAAACCCCAACGACTTTGGCTTTTTGAAATCCTTTGAGATTTTGAACTTCGTAGTGCTGGGCGGTCTGGGAAGCATCCCGGGGACAATTGTTGGTACGACCGTGCTCACCCTGGCTCCCGAGTTCCTGCGCTTCGTCCAGGAATACCGGATGATGATTTACGGTTTGCTTCTGGTATTAATGATGATCTTCCGGCCCAACGGTTTGCTGGGTGGCGTTAACTTCCGCCGCCTGTTGCGGCGCAGAAAACAAAAGGCGACGGCCCTGAGCAGTTAAAAAAAACGTCGGACACTTGTTCGACCTGATGGCGGGAGGATGTATGGCAGCAATCCTGGAGTTAAAAGGTTTAAGCATCCGGTTCGGCGGCCTTTGTGCCGTGGATGATGTGGACATGACCATAGAGGAAGGGGAAATTCGGGTCCTGATTGGCCCCAACGGGGCGGGAAAAAGCACCATCTTCAACCTGGTCACCGGCATCTACCGCCCCACGGGGGGTGAAATCATTTTTCGCGGTGAAAAAATAAACGGCCTGCCCCCCCACGAGATAACCGCCCGGGGCATCGCCCGTACCTTTCAAAACATCCGTCTTTTTGGCAATCTGACGGTGCTGGAAAATGTACAGATCGGCCGGCATTGCCGGGGCAGGGCGGGAGTATGGGGGGCCCTTTTGCCCTTTGGCCGCGTGCGGGCGGAAGAAACAAGGATCACCGCGCGGGCACGGGAGTTGCTGGAATTCATGGGTCTAGATGCCAAGGAGGAGGAGCTGGCCAGGAATCTTTCCTACGGTGAACAAAGGCGGCTGGAAATTGCCCGGGCCCTGGCTACCGATCCCAAAATAATTTTGCTGGATGAGCCGGCGGCCGGGATGAACCCGCAGGAAAAACAGGACCTTTCCGGGATGGTCCGCCGCATCCGGGACATGGGAATCACCATTTTCCTGGTGGAACACGATATGAAGTTTGTCATGAGCCTGGCCGACCGGGTGGCGGTGCTGGATTACGGCAGAAAGATAGCCGATGGGACTCCCGCCGAAGTACAGCAGGATCCGGCGGTAATTGAGGCCTACCTGGGGAAGGATGTGTGAAGGTGCTGGAGGTTAAAGAGGTCAGCGTTGCCTACGGGGTAATTGAAGCCTTGAAAGGCATATCTTTTTCGGTAAAGGAAGGGGAGATTGTGGCCCTGATTGGTGCCAACGGGGCGGGTAAGACTACCACCCTGCGCACCATTTCCGGCCTTTTGCGGGTCCAAAAAGGTCAGATCACCTACAAAGGCCGCGATATTACCAAATTGCCTCCCTACAAAATTGTGGAGCTCGGTCTGACCCAGGTGCCCGAGGGCAGGCGGGTATTCAGCCGCATGACGGTGCTGGAAAACCTGGAGATGGGGGCGTATGTGGTGCGCAGCCGCTCCGAGTTGAAGGCGGGGCTGGAACGGGTTTTCGAGCGTTTTCCCCGCCTGGCCGAGCGCAAAAATCAGCTGGCCGGTACTTTAAGCGGTGGAGAACAGCAGATGCTGGCCATGGGCCGCGCCCTGATGTCCCGGCCGGAGCTTTTACTGTTAGATGAGCCCTCCATGGGGCTGGCGCCGCTTTTGGTGCGGGAAGTATTTTCCATCATTCAGGAGATTAATAAGGCGGGTACGACCATTCTTTTGGTGGAACAAAATGCCCATATGGCCCTCTCCATTGCTCACAGGGCCTATGTGCTGCAAACGGGGGAAATAACCCTGGAGGGTCCGGCGGCAGAACTTATGCAGAAACCGGAGGTCAAGAGGGCCTATCTGGGTGAATGATGGGGAGAATGACCTATGTACCTGGAAAAAAGGCTTTTGGTGCGGGATTTTTTAAGTGAGCCGGTTCCGGAAAATGACCTGACCGAATTTTCCATCCACGGGGAGGAAATCCTGGACCAGCACATTTTAAGTGTGATCCCGGCTTTACGGGAGAAAAATATTGCCGTTGTGGATGCCAGCGGGACGGTAACAGGCCTGCTGATCTTGGAGCAGGTGGCGGAGCGCCTGGTGGATTTCATCCGGGAAACGGAGGCGGCCCTCACCGCCGTGCTGGGGGTCACCGATGACGTTATCTGCATGATTGACAGCCAGGAAAACGTTACCGGCTGGAACCGCAAGGCTGAATTGCTCTACGGCATCAAATGCCAGGACATTCTGGGGCGTTCCATCCACGATTTTTTTACCAACCTGGTGGTTACCCGGGTTTGCCGGGAAGACCATGAGGTATACGCGGAATACCACCAGCCCTGCCAGGATACCCATGTTTTAATTAATTCCGTGCCCATCAGGCGGGACGGGCGGGTTATAGGCGGTGTTTCGGCCGAGAAGGATGTTACGGAAATAATCCAGCTCAACCGCGCTCTGTCCCGGGCCAGTTACCAGGTCAAATGCCTGAAAGAAGCCATCCAGAAAAACGAGATCAAGCGGGTGGATCCCTTTGCCAAGCTCTACGGCCACCACCCCCGCCTGAAAGCTATAGTGGATGTGGCCCGGCGGGCCGCCCCCACCGATGCCACCGTGCTGATCCGGGGGGAGAGCGGTACTGGAAAGGAGGTTCTGGCCAGGGCCATCCACGAGGCCAGCGACCGGGCGGGCAAGCCCTTCGTGGTGGTCAATTGCGGCGCCATTCCGGCAGAGCTCTTTGAAAGTGAAATTTTCGGCTATGAGCAGGGCGCCTTTACCGGGGCGGGGCCCCGCGGAAAGCCTGGTCTGTTGGAAATGGCCAATGAAGGAACGGTTTTCCTGGATGAAATCGGGGAGCTGTCCCCCAACCTGCAGGTTAAGCTCCTGCGCGTGTTGCAGGAAAGGGTGTTTTATCGCGTGGGCGGGTCCCGGCCCGTGAGCGTGAATATCCGTATTATTGCCGCCACCAACCGCCATCTGGAGGAAATGGTTTCCGGCGGCGAATTCAGGGAAGATCTGTATTATCGTTTAAATGTAATCAGCGTCGAGATGCCTCCCCTGAGGGAGAGGCGTTCCGATATTCCCGAACTGCTCTACCGCTTTTTGCAGGAATACTGCCAGCTTTACGGTAAAGAAATCAGCAAGGTGGAGCCGGGAGTGGTGGCGGCACTGCTTTCTTATTCCTGGCCGGGCAATGTCCGGGAATTAAAGAACACCGTGGAGAGAATGGTGGTGCTGGCCGAGAACGAGGTGATCACGGAAAAGGATCTGCCCAAGTACTTGCAGGAGCATGCCCTGGGTTTTGCCGCCGTCCGGGAGTCACCTCCCGATCTAACCCTGGCCGCAAAGGAAACCGAGAAGGAAATCATTCTCAAGGCATTAAAAAAGGCGGGAGGTAACCGGACCGTTACCGCCCGCCTCCTGGGTGTACCCCGGAGCACTCTATATTACAAAATGAATCGCCTGGGTATCTTGAACACGAAAAAGCCTTTACGCAAGAATTAACGTTCCCTGGTGAGAGTTTCTTCCCGGGTTGCGGGGGGGAGAAGGTTATATTTGGCAATTTTGCGGTAGATGGTCGCCCGGCTAATGCCCAGTGCCCGGGCAGCTTTTGTTTTTCCCTGTTCGTTCCAGCCGAAATGCTCCAGGGCGCTGATGATGGCCTCCTTTTCCATCTGCTCTAAAGTAACCCAGCGGCTTTCGCGGCCGGGGATTTCTGCCATGCGGTGACCGCCCTCCTGTACCGAACGGGGCAGGCTGCCGGTATCGATCAGGTCGCCTTCTTCCAGGTTTACGGCATACTCTACGGCGTTGATGAGTTCCCGCACATTTCCCGGCCAGCTATAGGCAAGGCAGGCCCGTTCCGCCCGGGAAGTATAGCCCCGGATATTCTTGCCCAGGAGGTTGTTATAGTGCTCCCGGTAGTATTCCAGGAGCAGCTTGATATCCTCCGGCCTTTCCCGTAAAGGGGGTATGTAGAGGGGAATCACACTCAAGCGATAATACAGGTCGTCCCGGAAACGCCCCTTGGCAATCATTTCTTCCAGGTTGCTGTTGGTGGCGGCAATGATGCGTATGTCCACCGGGATCAGGCGGTTGCCGCCGACGCGTTCCACCTGGCGTTCCTGCAGCACCCGTAAAAGTTTCGCCTGCAGGTAGAGGGACATGTTCCCGATTTCGTCCAGGAAAATGGTCCCGTGATTGGCCAGCTCAAACTTGCCCGGTTTGCCCCCTTTGCGGGCACCGGTGAAGGCTCCTTCTTCATAGCCGAACAGTTCGCTTTCCAGCAGGGTTTCCGGTATGGCCCCGCAGTTTATGGCCACAAAGGGCTTGTTTTTCCGCGGGCTGGCGGCGTGGATGGCCCGGGCAAAAATTTCCTTGCCCGTGCCGCTTTCACCGGTGATCAGGACGGTGGAATGGCTGCCGGCAATTTTCGCCGCCCTCGCTTTTAGCTCTTTTATGGCCCGGCTTTCCCCGATGATGTCATCAAAGGTAAAGACCTTCTGGGCGCTCATAATCTCATAGGCCAGCTTTTGCGTCTCCTTGAAGTCCCGGGCCGAGGCCACCACTCCTACGGGACGGCCGTCACTGCCCATGATTGGCCTGGCCGTGACCAGAAGATGCAGCCGCCGCCCCCTGGCCTGGACAAAACACTCCCGGGAAGTAAACCCCCCCGGTTCGCGCAGAGCCGAAAGGAGGGGCAGGCCGGCCAGGTGTTCTTCCAGGTTGTGCTGCAGAATTTCGTTTTTGGGGATGTTAAACATCCGTTCGGCAGAGAGGTTGAAGTGGGTCACCACCCCTTCACTGTCAATGGCAATGACCCCTTCATCCACCGCATCCATGACCGCGTTGACCTGGCTGGCCATGATCATTTTCTCGGTCATGGCCTCGGTTTCCAGGACCTTGGCTGCAATCAGATCGGCCATGCGCCCGATAAATTCCATCAGGGATTCGGTGCGGGTAAGCAGGGTTACTTTTTGCTCGTCGCTAAAGGCAATCAGGCTGATAGTGCCGATGACATTCTGTTCCGCAATGATGGGGTAAACGATGGAAGCTTTGTAAAAACAGCTTCCCGTAAGTGGGCAGGACATGCAAATGGAGTGGTAGCCCGCCTCCTTGATGAAAATGGGCTGGCTGGTCTTGAGCACGTGTTTGTTCACCAGCCCCCGCAGGAGGCGGGAGCCCACGTCGTTGCGCACCTTGCCCGTGCCGGCCACCCGCACCAGGTCGAGGTCGATCACCTCGACCTCGACCCCCAGGGCGGCGGCTATGGCTTCGGCTGCCCGCTGGCAGTCTTCTTTTACCTGATCCAGTCTGGACACAGGAGCTCACATCCGTTTAAAAACGTTCGGAGATGGACTTGGCTTGCATGAATAATTTCAGATATTCCCTGCCGCCCGCCTTGGAGTTGGTGCCGGACATTTTGAAGCCACCGAAGGGTTGCACTCCTACCAGGGCACCGGTGCACTTGCGGTTGAAATACAGGTTGCCCGCATGGAACTCCCGGCGGGCCTTTTCCAGGTGGGCGCGGTTGCGGGAGTATACGCCCCCGGTAAGGCCGTATTCCGTATCGTTGGCAATGGCAATGGCTTCATCGAAGGTTTTAGCCTGGATGACCGCCAGCACCGGACCGAAAATTTCCTCCTGGGCAATGCGGGCCCGGGGTGCTACGTCGGCAAACACCGTGGGCCAGATAAAGTAGCCCCGGCTGTTGTCCCCCTGGCCGCCGACGAGCAGGCGGCCTTCCTCCCGGCCAATCTGGATATAGCCCATGATTTTATTATATGAGGCATCGTCAATAACCGGGCCCACGTCTGTACCGTATTCTTCGGCAGGCCCCGTCTTAAGTTGAGCCACCCTTTCGGTCAATCTGTCCAGTACCGGCCGGTAGGCGTCACCCACCACAATCAGCCGGGAGCAGGCGGAGCATTTCTGGCCGGAAAAGCCATAGGCCGAGGTGATCACGCCGGCTACGGCTTCATCCAGGTTGCATTCTTCGTCAATAATGATGGCATTCTTGCCGCCCATTTCCGCCACCACCCGCTTGATCCACTTCTGGCCGGGGGCGATCCGGGCGGCCAGGCTGTTAATATGCAGGCCCACATCCCTGGAGCCGGTGAAATTAATGAAATGCACCAGGGGGTGCTCCACCAGGAAATCACCAATTTCGCCGCCGCTGCCGGGCAGGAAGTTGATTACCCCGGGAGGCAGACCTGCTTCCTGCATGATCTCCATGAACATGTACGCGATTACCGGTGTATTGCTGGCTGGCTTTAAAACCACCGTATTGCCGGCCACCACCGGCCCCACGGTCGTACCGGTGAGGATGGCCAGGGGGAAGTTCCATGGGGGGATGATAACTCCCACACCGAAAGGCAGGTATTCCAGGGTATTTTCCTCACCGGGATAGGGGGTAACCGGCTGGGGTTGGGCCAGGTGGATCATTTCCCGGCCGTAAAATTCCAGGAGGTCAATGGCCTCGGCGGTATCGGCGTCGGCCTCGGCCCAGTTTTTTCCGGCTTCCAGCACCATCCAGGCCGAAAGCTCGTGTTTTCTTTTGCGCATGATGGCTGCAGCCTTAAAGAGATAGCGTGCCCTGGCCTCGGGAGGTACCTGGCGCCAGCTCAAGAAAGCTTCTGCGGCCGTTTCCACCGCCCGCTGGGCCAAAGCCTGGTGGGCCCGGGAAACTCGCCCGATAACCTCACTGTGGCAGGAAGGGTTATAAGAGACGATTTTTTCTTCGGTGTAGATTTGTTCTCCCCCGATAATTAGGGGATACTCCCTGCCCAGGCGGCTTTTGACTTTCTCTAGCGCTTCCTTCATTTTCTTTTGGTTGTCTTCCCGGGTGAAATCTGTTAAGGGCTCGTTAGCAAAAGGCATGAGCATGTTTTTTCACTCCTTATTATACGTCTGGCTCTTCCCCCGGGACAAGATCCCGGAGGTAAAGGGGTGGCAGCAGCTGTTGGTTAATTGCCTAGACAACCGACGGTTCCACAAACAGCTCGCCGGTGGTAAAGCGGGACAGGCTGAACATATCCACGGGCAGGGTGGTGGGCAGTCCTAAAATGATTTCCGCCATTAACTGGCCGGTCATGGGGGCGATCATAAAGCCGTGGCCGGAAAAACCGGCGGCGACATAAAACCCGGGCACATCGGGTACCTCGCCCAGCACCGGCTGGCGGTCGGGGCTCATGTCGTACACCCCGGCCCACTGTCTGACTACCCGCACGTTTTTCAATACCGGCAGGAGCCAGACCACCTTTTGGGCCATCTGGGAAAGAAACTGCCAGCTCGAACGGATGTTGTATTCCTTGGGTTCGTTGGGATCCCCCAGGCCCATAATAAAGCTGCCGTGGGGCGTTTGCTGGCAGTAGAGGTTGTGGTAGAAACTCATCACCATGGGCCCCAGGACCTGTTCCACCGGTTCGGTCACCAGGATCTGGTGCCTTTCCGGTACCACGGGCAGGTCTACCCCCACCATGCGGCCGATTTCCGCCGCGTGGCCGCCCGCGGCGTTGACCACTACCGGAGCCTGGAAAGTCCCCCGGTTGGTGATGACCGTTTTCAGGGAGCCTTCAATTTTGATGTCCTGTACTTCCGTGTAGGTGTGGATTTTCACCCCCAGCCGCCTGGCTGCCCGGGCATAGGCATCGGTGACCTTAAAGGGGTTGGCGTGGCCGTCTTTGGCACAGAAGGTGGCTCCCAGAAGGCCCTCGGTGTTTAAAAAGGGTACGATTTCCCGGGCTTCCCGGGGTGTTACCCAGCGGGCGTCGATGCCCAGGCTTTTCTGCAGGGCCAGGTTTTTCTTAAACTGTTCTTCCATTTTGGGGGTGTAGGCCAGGATCAGGTAACCCCCCTGCTTGATTTCCACGCCTCCGGGATAGTCCAGTTCTTCTGCCAGGCGCTCCAGCTTGGCAATGGCGTGCTTGGCTAAAAGGCAGTTGGTTTTTGTGCCCCACTGGTGACGGAAACCGGCCCCGCAGCGTCCCGTGGCACCGGAGGTGAGATAGGCTCGTTCCAGCACGGCCACATCACGCATGCCCCGGGCGGCCAGGTGATAGGCAATGGAACAGCCGGTGACGCCCCCGCCAATGATAATCACTTCATGCCTGTTCATTTCCGGCACCTCCCCGGGCCAGGGTACCTAGTTTTAAGGGGATTGCCGGCGGCCGGAAAGTAGGCAGGGCCACGTTGGCCGGGTCCTGTCCGGTGATACGGGCGATTTCCCCGGCAATAAGGGGCCGGCAGGTGCGCCCCTGGCAGGGTCCCATGCCGCATCGCTTCAGCCGCTTGATTTCGTCGAGGGTGTGGGCCCCCCCGGCAATGACCTGCCGAATTTCCTCCAGGGTTACGTCCTCGCAGCGGCAGACAATGGTTTTATCTTCCATGGCTTTCACTCCTGGAACGGTAAATATCATCCATTTTAAACATGTGTGATAACAAAGTGCCGTACTTCCATGGCCAGCTCCTTGGGTACGGCCAGCCAGACGACCGCGGTTTTATCCATCTTTTCCGTGACCACCACTTTGACCACCCGTGCCCGGCACACTTTTTCCCCCACCCGGTTCACCCCGGCCACTTCCTGGCCTTCCGCGGGGAGGGGGAGGAACTCATAGGGCAGCTTGACCAGGGCCTCCTTTTCGCTATAAGTTAGATCTACGACGAAAAGGGCCAGTCCGGGGCAGCGGGTGATACACTGGCCGCAGCCGTTACATCTGTCATAGTCCACCTGCGGTATTTCGTTGATGTCCTCAAAGGGTCCGATGGCCTGGCGGGGACAGGCGTGGCTGCAGGGATCGCAGGGAATGGGTTGAAAGCATTCCGCTATAACCACCGGTCCTTTGGCCAGCCGCTCCGGCGGGGGTATCTTTGCCGCCAGGTCCTCCGGGGTGGGGATGCCATCTACTGCCAGCATAACCTTCACCTCCCAAACTCTAGCCGGCCAGTACCCTGGCCAGCCCGGTGCGGATCTTTTCGCCCACGGGGCCGGAACGCAGGCTGTCCAATTGGTGTTGCAACTCCCGGCGCCGGGCCTCGTAGCCGGCCCGGCCGTAGCCCAAACTGCAGGCGGCATGCAGCCCGGCCAGGGCGCCTTCCATCATCGCTGCCGAAGCTTCTTCCACCCCGGCTGCATCGCCGGCCACGTAGACTCCCGGTACGGTGGTCTGGAGGTTGGCATCACGCAAAGGCACGTGCCCGCCCAACTGGGGTACGTAGGCCAGCCTGCAGCCGGCCTGGGCCAGCAGTTCCACCAGGGGTGAAAGGCCTACGGAAAGACAAATGGTGTCTACGGCAAAGTCCTTTTCCGTCCCCGGCACGGGTTGGCCCTGTTCATCCAGTTGCCAGATCACGGCCCCTTCCACTTCCCGTCCGCCGTAAGCCCGCTTGATGGTATGGCTGGTATAGATGGGTACTCCCGCCCGGCGCACCTTGGCCGCATGAACCCAGTAGGCGCCAATTCCCGGGGCAGCCTCCACAATGGCGGCTACCTCCATGCCGGCCTGCAGCAACTGGTAGGTGACGATAACCCCGATATTGCCGGCGCCGACCATCAGGACCCGCTTTCCGGGCAGAATGCCGTAAACATTGACCAGTGTCTGTACCGCACCGGCACCATAAATGCCCGGCAGGTCATTGTTGGGGAAGGCCAGGGTTTTTTCCGATGCTCCCGTAGCCACAATTACCCGGGAAGGTTTCAGGTAGAAGACCCTCCCCTCCTGTTCCACTCCCAGCACGCCGTCTTCGTAGAAACCAAAGACGGTGGCACCGGTCAGGGCTTCAATTAGGGGATGGGAGGTAACCTGTCCGGTGAGTTCGGCGGCGATATTAATCCCCCGTTCCGAGGCCCTATGGCTGCGGGAACCGAAAAAGCGGTGGGTTTGCTTGATCAGTTGCCCCCCAAGTCGGTCCTGGCGGTCCAAAAGGACCACCCGGGCACCGGCGTTTGCTGCTTCCAGGGCGGCACAAAGTCCGGCCGGACCGCCGCCAATGACCGCAATCTCTACAAAGCTAATTTCCTGCTGCATAAATGACTCCCTTTCCTTTCTGGCTTTCCACCACCATGCCCGGGCGCAGCTTTTCCACACAAATCCGCACGTTGGGTTCCCCGTTTACAGTCATGAGACAGGAGGAACAGTTGCCGATGGCACAGAAAAGGCCCCGGGGGCGGTGAAGTACCGGGCTTTCCCGCATGACCCGGATACCGGCGGCGTGCAGGGCCGCGGCAATGGTTTCTCCTTCGTAGCCTTCATACTCTTTGCCGTCAAAGGTAAACTTTATTTTTTTACCTCGCCTGAATTCCAAAACCGGGTGCTGCTCTATGCGCATGGCCATACCTCCATTTCAACTTGCGAAGATCACCTGACGGTTTGCCACGGTACAAATGCCATACGCAAAAAGAATACCAGGAAAAAGCCGGTCCTGCCGCCCCATCTGGCCATACGAGAAAGCCGTATTGTATAAAAAACTGGACGTCATGTCTAGACAATTGGACAATATTTATACAGGACCCGGTGATCTGACCATACTTTCTTTGTGAGGGTAGCGGCAGGAAAATGCCGTTTTGTCGAGAATACTCCCTTAACCGGCTTAACTCCGAAGGAAGGTGCGCATTCTATGGAAGATCGTTATCAAAGGGAGATAAACTACCTGCGGGTTTCGGTCACCGACCGCTGTAATTTGCGCTGCCGTTACTGCATGCCTCCTCAGGGAGTATCCGTCGTGCCCCGGAAGGAAATCCTCACCCTGGAAGAAATTGTCCGGGTGGTCCAGGCATCGACGAGGGTGGGAGTGAAAAAAGTGCGCCTTACCGGAGGAGAGCCTTTGGTACGCCGCGGGATAACAGATCTCGTGCGGGCGCTGGCCGCCATACCGGAAATTGACGACCTGGCCCTCACCACCAACGGCATCCTGCTGGCCGCCCAGGCCGGCCAGTTAAAGGCTGCCGGCCTGCGCCGGGTGAACATCAGCCTGGATACCTTAAAACCCGAACGCTACAGTTACATTACCCGGGGAGGGCGGCTGGAAGCGGTATGGCAGGGAATTGAGAGGTCCCTGGAGCTGGGCCTTCATCCGGTTAAGCTAAATGTGGTGGTCGTGCGCGGATTTAATGATGATGAAATCTGCGATCTGGCCCGCCTTTCATTCGACCGGCCCCTGCACGTGCGTTTCATTGAATTGATGCCCTTTGGCACGGCTGCTGCCGTTTCCAGGGAGGGCTATGTTTCCACGGCGGAAATCAGGGGCCGGATTGAGGAGGAGCTGGGCCAGTTGCAGGAAGTACGAAAGCTGACGGGCAGCGGGCCGGCACGCTACTATCGCCTGGCGGGGGCGGCGGGGACCATTGGGTTTATCAGTGCGGTGAGCGACCATTTCTGCGGACGGTGCAACCGCCTGCGCCTGACCGCCACCGGCGCTTTGAGGCCCTGCCTTTTTCATGAATACGAAATTGATCTCAAAGGGCCTTTGCGCCGGGGGGCCACCCTGGATGAACTGGCTGAGCTGGTGGGCCAGGCCGTCCGGGACAAGCCCGGCCGGCACCATTTAAACCAGGGGCATTCCTGCTCCCGGAAAAACATGTCTCAAATTGGTGGGTAGGAGTTGGTAATCAATATATGGAAGGTACGCCTTTAAACCATTTTGACTCCCGGGGCCGGGCTCACATGGTGGATGTAAGCGGGAAAGGGGATACCGTCCGGGAGGCAGTGGCCCGGGGAGAAGTGCTCATGCGCCCGGAAACCTTAAACATCATTGCCGGCGGTACCGCAGCCAAGGGAGATGTGCTGGGGGTGGCCCGGCTGGCCGGGATCATGGCCGCCAAAAAGACGCAGGAGCTCATTCCCCTGGCCCATCCCATTCCTTTAACCAGTGTGCACGTGGATTTTCGCCTGCAGCCCCCCGACAGGGTAGAGATCCAGGCCCGGGTACGGACCACCGGCAAGACCGGGGTGGAAATGGAGGCCCTCACGGCCACAAGTGTGGCCGCCCTGACTATCTATGACATGTGCAAGGCCGTGGACCGGGCCATGATAATCCAGAATATCCGCCTGGTTAGCAAAAGCGGCGGCAAAAGCGGGGAATTCCGGCGGGAGGGAGAAGAAGAATGGGAGTAATCGTAGCAGTGTGCGCAAGCCCGGAAAAGGGTACGCGTAAAAAGAACATTGGTTCCGGTATGCTGGTGGCCAATCACGGCCTGGAGGGGGATGCCCACGCCGGGCCCTGGCACCGCCAGGTCAGCCTTTTGGCCATGGAAAGCATTCAAAAAATGCGTGAACTGGGTTTGGACGTCAATCCTGGTGATTTTGCCGAAAACATTACCACCGAGGGGATGGATCTGGCCAGCCTGCCCGTGGGTACCCGGCTGGCCATCGGCCCTGAAGCCATTGGGGAAGTGACCCAGATCGGCAAGGAATGCCATTCTGCCTGTGAGATTCGCCGGCTGGCCGGGGACTGCATCATGCCCCGGGAGGGTATCTTTGTGCGCATTCTCGCCGGCGGGCCGGTGAAGGTGGGAGACCGGATAGAAATCCTTGAACCGGGGAGTAGTTGCGGGGGATGAAGAACATGTCCGGCCCGCCTGGAATATGCATCGTAGGAACCTCCAACGCAGGCAAGACCACTTTTCTGGAGAAGCTGATTGCGGAATTTGAGCGGCGCGGCTACCGCGTGGGAACCATCAAGCACCACCATGGCGACTTTGAAATAGATAAGCCGGGCAAGGATACCTGGCGCCATGCCCGGGCCGGTGCCCGGGCGGTATGCATTTCCGCTCCCCATAAAATTGCCGTCATCCGCCAGGTGGAAGAAGAGTTGTCCCCGGAGCAGATCGTCCCTTTGCTTGGCCCGGTGGATATCGTCCTGGCGGAAGGCTACAAAAAGGCGGACTGGCCCCAGATCGAAGTATGCCCGCTCAAGGGATGCACCGCCCTGGTGGGGAGGAAGGACCGGTTGATTGCCGTGGTAGGTGACGGTGCTCACCATGCAGAGCTTCCCTGTTTTGGTAGAGACGAAGTAGGAGCGGTGGCAGATCTCATTGTTAATTTCCTGGGTCTGGATTAACCTTGGGAAAGGGTGATGATAATGGCCGTGGTGGAAGTAAGCATTGTGCCTGTCGGTACCGCCGGTACCAGTTTGAGTGCCTATGTAGCCCGGTGTGTGGCTATCCTGCAGGGCGAAAAGGATATTCGCTACCAATTGACCCCCATGGGGACCATCATGGAAGGGGATCTGGATGTCATTCTTTCGGTGGTCCGCCGGATGCACGAAGTGCCCTTTACCCAGGGGATTGCCCGGGTGGTGACCACCATTCGCATTGACGACCGGCGGGATAAGGAATTGACCATGGCCGGAAAAGTATCGGCGGTGGAGGAAAAGCTCAAGGGGTAAGCCGCCAAAAAGGGGGGGTGGGCTTGAAGTATTATTTGGATTTGATTAATGAACTGGAAAAAGGAAAGATTGCTCCGGTGTATCTCTTTTACGGCGACGAAGCATTCCTGCAGGAAAAGGCCGTCCAAAGGTTCCAGGAGAAACTTCTGGCTCCCCCGGCAGGGGAATTCAACCTTGACATTCTGGACGGGGAAGAGGTCACCGAAGGGGATATTGTCTCGCGGGCACAAACACCCCCTTTTATGGCCGGCTGGCGCCTGGTCGTGGTCCGCCATGCCCCCTTTTTTACCGCTTCTCCCGGTACCCCCGGCAAAAAGGGAACCAGAGCTTCCTCCCGGGATACGGAGACCCCTTTGCTGGCCTACCTGCAGCAGCCTGCTCCCACTACCTGCCTGATTTTTACCACCACCCATCCCGTGGATCAGCGGCGACGCCTTTTTAAATCGCTTAAAGAAACCGGCCGGGTAGTGGAATTTACCTATTTAAAAAACCGGGACCTGGTACGCTGGCTGGAAAAGCAGGCACGCCTGGCCCACAAGACCATCACCCCGGCCGCAGCCGGGTTGCTGGTGCAGCGGGTGGGTCCCAGCCTGTTTGTTTTGAGCCAGGAAATGGCAAAGTTAATTTCTTATACCGGTTCCAGGGAAGCCATCCTGGAGGAAGACATTTATCGCCTCACCGTGCCGGTGCTGGAGGAAAATATTTTTAACGTGGTCGATGCCATCGGGGAAAGGCGGATCGGGGCGGCGCTGGAGGGCATCCGGGAGTTAATACGACAGGGGCAGGCGGGTCCGGCTATCCTGGCCATGGTGGCCCGGCAGTTCCGCCTGATCCTGCAGGCCCTGGAACTAACCGCCGAAAAACGGCTGCCGGGTGAGGTGGCGGCAAGACTGGGAGTGCATCCCTTTGTCGCCCAAAAGCTTTTAGCCCAGGCAGGTAATTTCACCCGGGAGCAGGTAGTCACGGCCTTGCAAAAACTTTTGGAACTGGACCGGGCGGTGAAGAGGGGCAGGTTGGAGTTTTACCCGGGCGTCGAAATGCTCCTGCTGGAGATAGGTTTGGGAACCGTAGCATAGCTTAATAAAAAGGCACTAAAAAAACCACCTCTACTACCGGGTGGTTTTTTTGGTTATTTTTAGGTTGTTGTTCCGGGAGGATTGCTTGGGGTTAACTTACCTGGCGGTTGAAACGTCTGGTCAGGCGGGATTTTTTACGGGCAGCAGTATTTTTGTGGATGATACCCTTCGTTACCGCCTTGTCAATGGCCCTCAGCGCCCGGCGCAAGAGTTCCCTCGTTTCCTCCACGTTGACACCGGCTGCCAGAGCCCGCTCAAACTTCTTAATGGCAGTGCGCAGGGCAGACTTCAGCTGCTTATTGCGGAGGGTGCGCCTGCGGGTAACCTTCACCCTTTTTATGGCCGACCTGGTATTGGGCACCTTTCAGTCACCTCCCAACAGCCCTCATTTTACCACGGGTTTAAAAAAATTGCAAGGGCAACCGGTATAGCCAGCCGTTTTTTTGTCAAAGCTATGTTCGTAGCAAAAAGGAGGAGGTGATGCCATGATGCAGTGGCTGGGAGTGATTGTAAGGTTTATCGTCTCGGCGCTGGTGCTCATTGTGGTGAGCTGGCTCTCCCCGGGCTTTGTGGTGCGCGGGGGGTTCGTAGGGGCACTGATTGCCGCGGTGGTTATTGCCGTGCTTGGTTATATTGTGGAAGCCCTCCTGGGCGACCGGATTTCACCCCATAGCCGGGGCCTAGTAGGTTTTATTACCGCCGCAGTGGTAATCTACGTGGCCCAGTTTATCATTCCCAATCTGCTCAGTGTTAATTTGCTGGGCGCGCTGATTGCTGCCTTTGTTATCGGACTTATAGATGCTGTGGTGCCTACAGTATTGCGCTAGCAGTTAAGCCACTTCAGCCCGCAGGCAGGGTGGCTTCATAAAGATCTCCTTCCGGGCATAAAATGGTACGGGCAATCCGGGAGGGGATTTTTTATGTACCACGCTCTTTACCGCGACCGCCACCGCTGGCTGTGGCATAAACTCTACGGTCTCCTGGTAGTTACCGGGATTATTTTTTCGCTCCTTACCTTGGCGGTTGGAACAGGGGTTTTGTTTTTGCGCTGGGGAGGACAGGTCCTTTTAAACAGGGACCCCCGGCTGTTCCTGGAGGCCGCCATGCCCCATCACGCAGCTGGCGAACAGGATGAAGGTGAGTTTGCAGGCTCGCTTTTTAGTTTATGGCCCAGTTTGGTTGACTCTTTTGCTCTGCCCGGCAGAGACCCCCGGGCATTGCTTCGTTCCCAGTTGCCCCTGCTGGCTTATGTACCGGTAAAGCAGGAAGTGGAGGTCAATCCGGTAGAACCTGCCTCCGAGGAACACGCGGGTATGGCCCGAAAGACCTCCGGGGAGTACCTGGTGGCCATTTATCACACCCACACCGGGGAAACCTACGCGCTTACGGATGGTGTGGCCAGACTGGAGGGGAAAGAAGGAGGTGTGGTTAAGGTGGGGGAGATTATACGCCAGGAGCTGGAATCCAAATACGGTATTCCCACCCTGCACATTAAAAAAATCCATGACCGGCAGTATAATTTATCGTATATGGAATCTGAAAAAACTGTGCGGGAAGTGCTGCAGGAAGAGCCACAGCTGAAAGTGCTCCTGGACATCCACAGGGATGCTGGAAAGCCCCGCCGGGATTGTCTGGTCAAGGTGAAGGGTATTGAGGCAGCCCCCATCCTCTTTGTCGTCGGTTCGGACGCCAGGGCGCCCTTTCCCACCTGGCGGCAGAATGAGCAGTTTGCAAGGCAGTTGGCCGCAGCCCTGGACAAAAAGTACCCCGGTTTATGTCAGGGGGTAAGGATTAAGGAGGGGCGTTATAATCAGTTTCTCCATCCCCGGGCGCTTTTGGTGGAGATTGGCAGCGCCAATAACACCACCGGGGAGGCAGTGGCCGCGGCCCGCTTGTTTGCCGAAGTG
This sequence comes from Desulfofundulus luciae, assembly GCF_030813795.1. Taxonomy (NCBI): domain Bacteria; kingdom Bacillati; phylum Bacillota; class Clostridia; order Eubacteriales; family Peptococcaceae; genus Desulfofundulus; species Desulfofundulus luciae. The sequence goes on from NZ_JAUSUX010000010.1 coordinate 47,430, forward strand.
CTGGGGGAAGAGGTGCAGAAGCTGTTGGAAGCTGAGCCCGCCCAACCCGGCACCGAATGAAAGGAAGACGGGATAATTCACTTCCCCCAACTATTCCTGGCTGCTTAGCTTGCGCGCAAACGTGAGGAACCCGGTATGGCCCACCATGCGGTGTTGGGGCCTTACAGCCCGGCCATCTATGTGCCAGCCTCTAACCATTACTTCTACGGTCTCAATCAAACCAAAGGTGCCTGCCTTTTGCAGGACAGTCGTAAAAGTGCGAACCTGCATAATGGAAGGCAGGTAAGAACATAATATGCCCCCGGGGATAAGGGCTTTATCCACGGTCTTGACCGCCCGCCAGGGTTCCGGTACATCCAGGAGCACACGGTCAAATCCCGATTCCCCGGTTGGCTCGTAAATGTCCCCAAGCCTGAGTTCAAGGTAAGACGGCAAGTCGCCAAAGTAGGCTTTAATGTTTTCTACGGCACAGTCAAGCATGTCCTGCCGAATGTCGTAAGCTACCACTTTCCCGGCCGTCCCTACCTGCCTCAGTACGGCGAGCAGGAGCGCCCCGCTGCCCACACCTCCAAGCAACACCCGGTCACCGGGCCGGACATCCGCCCACATCATAATAATGCCTGAATCCTTCGGGTATATGATGCCGCTTTTGCGCGGCATCTTTACTATATAGTTTGAAAGAGTTGGGTAAAAAACATAGAGTTTCTTACCCTCTGAAGTCTTGATAACGCTTCCGGGTTCGCGCCCCAGCACGTCGTTGTGTTCAATGTAACCCCAATATGTATGCAGGCGCTCTCCTGGAATCAGACGCTGCAAAAATTGAGCGCGGTGATCGGCGAAAACAACCAATTCTCCTTCTTTGAATGGCATAGCTACCACCTCCTGGCAGGTAATCCGGTTGATTCATCGCCGCTCATATCACGCCAAACATTTGCCTCTGGCATTTTTATTTTATCACACGCTGAAATCCCAGCGGGGAATGGTGGTGCTAAACTAGAACGGGGCCCTACGGGGAATTTTTTAACACCAAAGGTTTTAAAAGTGATCTGGATCATACCCCCATTTCAGGATTACAATTTATTTAGAGGGGAGAAGAATGTTCCGTGGAGGTGACCCCCTGTGTCGGCTCCCCTTCCTAAAAATGATCATGCCCCTCAATTGGCTGTTGATCATGTTACCCCCCGGCAGGGCCTGCTGGCCAGAATCCGGACCGCCAGCAAGTGCCCGGCCCGTCCCACCACCAGCGATATGCTCTGGTGCGCTCTGGGCAGCCTTCTTGGCCTGGGTATTGTTTCTTTTCTGTCCTTTCATTATCATTTACCCCTGCTGGTTGCTCCCTTTGGTGCCACGGCGGCGCTCATTTACGGTTCCTGTACCAGCCCCTTTGCCCAGCCCCGTAATGTCCTGGGGGGGCACGTAATCAGTGCGTTTGTGGGAGTGCTGGTCTACCAGCTAATGGGTACCACATGGCTTTCAGTTACCCTGGGCGTGATTTTGGCCATTTTACTGATGTTTCTTACCCGTATGGTACATCCGCCGGGAGGGGCTACCGCCCTGACTGCTATTTTAACTGGTCAGGGGTTTATGTTTATTTTGGAACCGGTATTGCTTGGTACAGTGGTTTTGCTTGGCGTCGCTCTGCTGGTACACCGGTGCCGGGGAGGCGGTTGTTACCCTACATACTGGTTTTAAGAAATTTTAAGGGGCAAAGCAAAAAGACTACCTGACCGGTTTTGCCGGCGGGTGGTCTTTTTTGTCCAGGTATAAACCCGCCTTTATCGCTCAATACTGGAAAATGGGAAGTGATACCATGGGATTTAGCTGGTTGAGGACGTTCGTTGCCCTGGGATTTTTTCTGGGTCTGGTCATCTTTGGCCTGGAGGTGGTGGTGGCGGGGTATAATCAATTTCTTTTGCCCCCGGAACCCTTACACCTGGGGCAAGTTATGAAAGATGTCGTGGAATATCTTCAGCAACCGTGGCTTGACCGGTACCTGAATTTAATGAGGGAACTCATCATGACGTATGAGGAGAGGCTGCACTTTAGCGCGTATGAGGTGAGTAAAGTATCCTTTTCACCATCAGTAAATGATGTTATAATAAGGCTTTGAGAGATTTGGGATGGTGATTTTGTATGGGGAGAGAACAAATCCGCAATTTTTGCATAATTGCCCATATTGATCACGGTAAGTCCACCCTGGCCGACAGGCTTTTGGAATATACCGGAGCTATCAGTCCCCGGGAAATGACCGACCAGGTGCTGGATCAAATGGACCTGGAACGGGAGCGGGGCATTACCATCAAGCTGCAGGCCGTACGCCTTACCTATCGAGCTGAAGATGGGGTTGAATACCAGTTAAACCTGATTGATACTCCCGGGCACGTGGATTTTTCCTACGAAGTGTCCCGCAGCCTGGCGGCGTGCGAGGGAGCCCTGCTGGTAGTGGATGCGGCCCAGGGCATCGAGGCGCAAACCCTGGCCAATGTGTATCTGGCCATTGAAAACGACCTGGAAATTATTCCGGTGATTAATAAAATTGACCTGCCCGCGGCCGACCCCGAAAAGGTCAAGCGGGAAATCGAGGACGTAATCGGCCTTGATGCTTCCGGGGCCATTTTGGTTTCGGCCAAGCTGGGTACCGGGATAAAGGAGCTGTTGGAAGCCATTGTGCGGCGCATACCGCCCCCCAGCGGCAATCCCGCTGCTCCTTTAAAAGCTCTCATTTTCGACTCCCATTACGACCCCTATAAGGGGGTTATTGCCTATGTGCGGGTGATGGAGGGCCACCTGGAAGAGGGTATGCACATAAGGATGATGTCCACCGGCAAGGAGTTTGAAGTCAGCGAGGTGGGCATCTTTAAGCCGGCCATGACTCCCACCGGACGGCTGGATACGGGTCAGGTGGGATATGTTGCTGCAGGCATAAAAAATGTCAGGGACACCCGGGTGGGCGACACCATCACCGATGCCGCCCGCCCGGCGGCCGAACCCTTGCCCGGTTACCGCAAGGTCACGCCCATGGTTTACTGCGGCCTTTATCCCGTGGATACGGTGGATTACGGCGACCTGCGGGACGCCCTGGAAAAACTGAAGCTCAACGACGCATCCCTGGTTTACGAACCGGAAACTTCCGAAGCCCTGGGTTTTGGTTTCCGCTGTGGCTTCCTGGGGCTGTTGCACATGGAAATTGTCCAGGAGCGCCTGGAGCGGGAGTACGGCTTGAATTTGATTACCACCGCACCCAACGTGGTGTACAGGGTGATCACCACTTCGGGAGAAGAGCTTTACATCGACAACCCGACCAAAATTCCCCCGGCGGGCAAGGTGGCCCGGATGGAGGAACCCTTTGTTACCGCCACCATTATGGTGCCCAGGGACCATGTGGGGGCGGTAATGGACCTGGCCCAGGAACGACGGGGAACTTTTAAAACCATGGAGTACCTGGGCGAAAACCGGGTCATGCTGGTCTACGACTTGCCCCTTTCCGAGATCATTTTCGATTTCTTCGACCAGCTCAAGTCCCGCACCCGGGGATATGCTTCCCTGGACTACGAGCTGTCCGGTTACAGGGAGAGCGACCTGGTTAAACTGGACATCCTGATCAACAGCGAGCCGGTGGATGCCTTGACCTGTATTGTCCACCGGGACAAGGCATACTACCGGGGCCGGCAACTGGTGGAAAAATTGCGCAGTTTGATCCCCCGGCAGCTTTTTGATGTGCCCGTCCAGGCAGCCATTGGCAGCCGGGTCATTGCCCGGGAAACCATTAAGGCCCGGCGCAAGGACGTGCTGGCCAAGTGTTACGGCGGTGACGTAACCCGCAAGCGCAAGCTTCTGGAAAAACAAAAGGAAGGCAAAAAGCGCATGAAGCAGGTGGGCAACGTAGAAATTCCCCAGGAGGCTTTTATGGCGGTGCTGAGCATAGAAGAGAGGTAAATGGGGAGTGAGCCCGTGGTCATCAGCCTGTACATTCACGTACCTTTTTGCATTCGCAAATGCCGGTACTGCGACTTTGTTTCCTATACCTATGACCCGGAGGCCGCCCGCCGGTACCGGGTCGCGCTTTTACAGGAAATGGCCCTGTACCACGAGCGGCTAACCCAACAGGAGAGGCGGCTAAAAACCATTTTCATCGGCGGGGGCACCCCCACCTGTCTGCCGGAGGAAGACCTGGCAGCCATTCTGGAAGGATGCAGCCGTTATTTTCAGTGGCTTTCCGGGGTGGAGGTGACCGTGGAGGCCAATCCCGGCACGGTGGATTTATCAAAGCTAAAGACCTTGCGCTACGCCGGTGTCAACCGCCTTTCCCTGGGGGTGCAGACCTGTTCGGACCACCTTTTGAGCTTGCTTGGAAGGTTACATGATTTTACCCAGGCGGTAGAGGCGGTGCAGTTGGCCCGCCGGGCTGGTTTTGACAATCTTAACCTGGATCTTATCTTTGCCATACCCGGCCAAACCATGGCGGATTGGCAACACTGCCTTGATAAAATTTTGGCCTTACAGCCGGAGCATATTTCCGCCTACTCCCTGCAAATAGAGGAAGACACTCCGCTGGCCCGGGCGGTGGCTGAAGGCCGTGTCTTTCCCTGTGACGAGGAAACCGAACTGGCCATGTACCGGGAGGTAATCAACTCTCTGGCGGCCCGGGGTTACGAACATTATGAGATTTCCAATTTTGCCCGCCCGGGCTACCGGTGCCGGCATAATTTAACCTACTGGCACAACGAGCCCTATCTCGGCCTGGGCCTGGCAGCCCATTCCTGCCTTGGGGACGAGCGCTTTTATAATACCGGTTCCCTGGAGGAATACGAGGCGCTCCTTTTGGCCGGGGGGCTCCCGGTGGCGGGCCGCGAGCATTTATCCCGGACCACCATGATGGCTGAAACGGTATTTCTGGGCCTCCGCCTTATAGAGGGGCTGGATCTGGAGAAATTTGCAGCCCGTTTTGGGAAAAATATTGAAGAGGTTTTTGGTAAGCAGATAAAGAAATTAAGCAGTTTAGGTTTGGTGGAAATATGCTCCAATCACCTGAGGTTGACTTCGCGGGGTTTACCCCTGGCCAATGCTGTCTTCCGGGAGTTTGTGTTGCCTTGACAAATGTTCAGTCCGGTGCTATGTTTAACATAAAAGGGTTTAGCACTCAGCACAATCGAGTGCTAACAAAGGGGGTGCTAAGGGTGAGAATGGATGCCCGCAAGCAGGATATCCTTCTGGCCATTATCACCGATTACATTGCCACCGCTGAACCGGTGGGTTCCCGCACTATCGCCCGGAAATACCGGCTGGGCATCAGTCCGGCCACCATCCGCAATGAGATGGCCGATCTGGAGGAGATGGGTTATATTGAACAGCCACATACCTCCGCCGGACGAATCCCTTCGGAGTTAGGATACCGGTATTACGTGGATTATTTGATGAAACGGCAGGAGCTAACCGTCGAGGAAGAAGAGTTGATCCGCAAAAGCTATCGCCAGAAAGTGCGGGATGTGGGAGAAGTAATTCAACGCACGGGACAGTTATTGTCCCAGTTGACCCAGTACGCCGCCATGGTGCTTCCGCCCAAAATCGGTACCAGCAGCTTTAAATACATACGCCTGGTTCAACTGGGTCCCGAGCAGGCCATGCTGGTCGCCATTATGGATAGCGGCACCGTGCACCACCGGATTATTGATATACCCAGTGGCATAACCTCCGAGGACCTGGAAACCATCTCCACGGTGCTGAATGCCAAACTTCAGGGTCGCACTATGGACAGCATTAAGCTAACCCTGGTGAAGGAAATTTACTTTGAACTGGTCAAGCATAAGCACATTATTGAGCTGGCCATGGAACTGTTGCAGGATAGCCTGACCAGGCAGCCGGAGGACAGAATATATCTTGGCGGGATCCTTAATATATTAAATCAACCGGAATTCCATAATGTGGAGAAGGTTAAAACCTTGCTCAGCCTGCTGGAACAGGAAAATCTTCTGTGTAATTTATTAGCTGACGACGTGGGCAAAGAAGGCGTTACCGTGCGCATTGGCCGGGAGATCCGCTGCCGGCAGATGAGCAACTGCAGTATGGTCGTGGCCACCTACCGGTTGAAAGGGAAGCCCGTCGGGTCTATTGGCGTTTTGGGTCCAACCCGCATGGATTACGCCAGGGTGGTCACCGTAGTGGAGCATTTGACCAAAAACCTTTCCCGCGCCCTGGAAGATCTCCTGGGAGGCGGGGGCAAATAAGGGGGAGCGGGTTTTGAGTCTCAAGCAGCAGGCCAGCACGGGCACGGAAGTGGATGAGCGGCTGGCGGCCCTGGTCACCAATGCCAACGCCGTTCGTGCCATTGCTTCGGCAGTAGAAGGTACCCTGGGGCCAAAGGGCCTGGATACCATGCTGGTGGATAAATTTGGGGAAGTGGTCATTACCAACGACGGTGTAACCATTCTCACCATGATGGAGGCCAATCATCCCGCGGCCCGGATGTTAATCAATATTGCCAAGGCCCAGCAGGAGGAAATTGGCGACGGTACCACCACTGCTACGGTAATGGCCGGGGCCATGGTTGGTGCCGGGGTGGAGCAGGTGGCCCGGGGAGTGCCGGTAGCCCGGGTTATTGAGGGCATCCGGGCGGGAGTTAAGCGGGGCCTGGAGGTTATGATGCAAAAGGCCCGGCCGGTGGCAGATCTGGACGACCCATTAATCTATCAGGTTGCCCTGGTGGCCGGACGGGGGCACGAGGATATTGCGGCCCTGGTGGTGCAGGCGGCCAGGATGATTGGCCGGGATAAGCTCTTAGACCGGGCCTTTCGCTTTTCAGATACCGTCATGGCTGAGGAAGGGGCGGATAACCAGGTTTTTATGGGCGTGATCGTAAACAAGGAGCCCATGAACCGCCAGATGCCCCGGGAACTGACGGATGCTGGGGTGCTGGTAATTGATGATGCCCTGGAGCCGGAGGAAATTGAGGAGGAAGCCCTGGCCACCGAAGCCGGCTTTGCCCGTTACATGGAGTTGCAGGACCAGTTCCGGGAAAACATACAGAAAATTATTGACTTGCAGGTGGGGCTGGTGCTGGCCGACCGGGGCGTCCATGACGTTGCCGAAGAAATGCTCACCGATGCCGGCATCATGGTCGTCCAGAGGGTGGCCAACAAGGAGCTGCGCCGGGTGGCCGAACACACCGGGGCGCGGATGATCAAGCGCACCGGGTTGAAAAAAGATTTGGAACAGATCAAGCGGTGCCTCGGCCGTTGCCGCCGGGTTTTTCATGATGAAAAGCTGGAACAGGTCTGGATTCAGGAAGGTGCCGGAAAGCCCATGGCTACCGTCCTGGTGGGTGCCGCTACCGCCGAGGTGGTAGGGGAAAGGGAGCGTATTGCCAAGGATGCCGCTTCCGCCGTACAGGCAGCCGTGAAGGGAGGAGTCGTTCCCGGCGGGGGAGCTCTGGAGCTGGCCGTGGCCCGGGAAGTGGAAAAGGTCCGGGCCTCCATGCGCGGCATGACCGCCTACGGGGTGGATTGCGTGGTGGAAGCTTTGAAACGCCCCCTGGCCCAGATTGTGGCCAATGCGGGCTTCAATCCCCTGGAAAAGATTGGCGATGTCATGGCCGCCCAGGTGGAGACGGGGAACGATGCCCTGGCCGTGGACTGCGATACGGGCCAGGTAGCGGATATGTACGAGCTGGGAGTTGTGGACCCCGTTCTGGTGAAGACTTACGCCTTTAAAGCCGCCGGGGAGATTGCCGAAGCCATTTTACGGATTGATACCATCATCAAGAAGCGGGAAGACAGGGAGGTAAACCCGAAACAGGCGACGGACTTATAACTGGCGAGGTGACGGAGATGGAAGAACAAAAAGTCCCTCAAAATATAGAGGCTGAGGAAACCAGGCCTGCCGGTGCCACCCAGGAAAGCCCACCGGCAGGGGAATCCGGCAGCGAAGCCCAAAATGCCCCTGCCGGTCAATACGGTTTGCCGGACGATGGACAGCAGCCGGCAGGTGAATCCCGGCAGGAAATGGATGTAAAGGAACTGGAGCGACGCCTGGCCGAACAAACGGCCCTGGCCCAGGATTATTTCCAGCGCCTGGCAAGGGTGCAGGCCGATTTTGAAAACTACCGGCGCCGCATAAACCGGGAGCGGGAAGAATGGTTTAAATATGCTTCCCAGCCCCTGGTGGCGGAGCTGTTGTCCGTGCTGGATAACTTTGAGCGGGCACTGGCGGCCCGGGAGGAGGACCCCGCCCGGGTGGTGGCGGGGGTGGAAATGATCTACCGCCAGCTCAAGGAAATCCTTACCAGGGAGGGGCTTTCTCCCGTGCCGGCGGTAAATGAACCCTTTGATCCTGCCAAACACGAGGCAATCATGCAGGAAGAAACCGATGCTTACCCGGACAACACCGTTATAGAGGAACTGCGCCGGGGCTACTATTTTAAGGACCGGCTGTTGCGGCCGGCCATGGTCAAGGTGGCCCGGGCGGTGTCCTCGCCGGAGGAGCAAAATCAAGGGCAGGAAAAAGAAAACAAAGAGAACAACCAGACCAGCAGTGTCTGTTAAGGAGGGGAATTTATAGATGGGGAAGGTTATAGGCATTGACCTTGGTACTACCAACTCCTGTATGGCCGTCATGGAAGGCGGCGAGGTAATCGTTATTCCCAACGCTGAAGGAGAACGCATTACTCCTTCTGTAGTTGGTTTCACCAAAACTGGCGAGCGCCTGGTGGGCCAGTTGGCCAAGCGCCAGGCAGTGAGCAACCCGGAACGGACCATCAGGTCCATCAAGCGGCACATGGGTACCAATTACAGGGTAAAAATTGACGATAAGGAATATACCCCCGAGGAAATTTCGGCCATGATCCTGCAGAAACTAAAGGCTGACGCCGAGGCCTACCTGGGGGAAAAGGTGGAGAAGGCGGTTATTACCGTACCCGCTTACTTTACCGATTCCCAGCGGCAGGCCACAAAGGATGCAGGTAGAATTGCCGGCCTTGAGGTGCTGCGCATTATCAACGAGCCTACCGCTGCCTCCCTGGCCTACGGGCTGGACAAAGAGGAGGATCAGACCATCCTGGTGTTCGACCTGGGTGGAGGTACCTTTGACGTATCCATACTGGAGCTGGGCGACGGCGTCTTTGAAGTGAAGGCCACCAGCGGAAACAACCGCCTGGGCGGCGATGATTTCGACCAGCGGATCATGGACTGGCTGATCGAGCAGTTTAAGAAAGAGACGGGCATTGACCTGCGCAACGACCGTATGGCCATGCAGCGGCTGAAGGAAGCTGCCGAGAAGGCCAAAATTGAACTGAGCAGTGTCACCACCACCAATATCAACCTGCCCTTTATTTCCGCCGATGCCAGTGGTCCCAAGCACCTGGACGTGACCCTTACCCGGGCCAAGTTTGAAGAACTGACCGCCGACCTGGTGGAAATGACCATGGGCCCGACCCGGCAGGCCCTGGCGGACGCCGGCCTGGAGCCCAAGGACATCCACAAGGTGATCCTGGTGGGCGGTTCCACCCGGATTCCGGCAGTCCAGGAAGCCATTCGCAAGTTCCTGGGCAAAGAGCCCTACAAGGGGATCAACCCGGACGAGTGTGTGGCCATTGGGGCGGCCATTCAGGCCGCAGTGCTGGCCGGCGAGGTCAAGGACGTGCTGCTTCTGGACGTAACGCCCCTCTCCCTGGGCATTGAAACCCTGGGCGGCGTCTTTACCAAGATCATTGAGCGGAATACCACCATTCCCACTTCCAAGAGCCAGATCTTCACCACCGCCGCCGACGGCCAGACTACGGTGGAAATCCATGTGCTCCAGGGCGAACGCCCGATGGCGGCCGACAACAAGACCCTGGGACGGTTTACCCTTACCGGTATTCCCCCGGCACCACGGGGAGTGCCGCAAATTGAAGTTAAGTTTGATATCGACGTAAACGGCATTGTCAACGTTTCCGCCAAGGATCTGGCCACCGGCAAGGCCCAGAGCATTACTATCAGCGGCACTTCCCGGCTCTCGGAAGAAGAAATCCAGCGCATGGTTAAAGATGCGGAAAGACATGCCGAGGAAGACCGCAAGCGAAAAGAAGAGGCGGAACTGCGTAACCAGGCGGACAGCATGATTTACCAGGCGGAAAAAACCATTAAGGACCTGGGAGACAAGGCCGACAAGGCCAGGGTGGAAGAAGTGAAGAAGGCCGTGGAAAGGCTGAAAGAAGCCCTGGGCGGAAAGGACATGCAGCTCATCAAATCCCGCATCGATGAACTGACCAAGCCCCTTTATGAATTGTCCGCCCTTCTTTACCAGCAGCATGCCCAGCAGGCCCAGGCCGGCGGTGGCGGCGCTACCGGTTCCGGGGGCGAAAAAGTGGTGGATGCTGATTACGAAGTCAAAGACGATCAGAAGTAATTGGCAGTAGCCGCAGCAATATTGTATAATACTAGCGGATGTGCTTTCGCGTCGCAATTTGTTGTGCGATTTCTTCTGGCCGGTGGTTTATGAAGACGACTGCCGGCCAGGTTTGCATTGTTACCAGGAGGCGTTTGGCAATACAAGAAGGTATAGTCAGGTGGTGGTAACGCCATGGCAAAGCGTGACTACTACGAAATCCTGGGAATATCCCGGGACGCCACGCAGGAGGAAATCAAAAAAGCCTACCGCAAGCTGGCCCGGCAGTACCACCCCGACGCCAATCCCAACGATAAGGATGCGGAGGCCAAATTTAAGGAAATAACTGAAGCCTACGAAGTTTTGAGCGACCCGGAGAAAAGGGCTCAGTATGACCGCTTTGGCCATGCCGCCACCGGTAATCAAGGATTTGGCGGGTTCGAGGGGTTTGGCGGTTTTGGCGGCTTTGGTAGCGATTTTGGCGGCCTGGGGGATATTTTCGACATGTTCTTTGGCGGGTCCACCCGGCACAGGCGCGGTCCAGAAAAAGGCGATGACATCCGGGTGGATCTGGAGCTTTCCTTTAAAGAGGCCGCCTTTGGCCTGGAGAAGGATATCCGGGTACCCCGCATGGAGCCATGCAGCACCTGTGACGGTACCGGGGCCGCTCCCGGGACCCGTCCTGTGACCTGTCCCGTGTGCGGGGGCTCCGGGCAGATTCAATTTGCCCAGAGCACACCCTTCGGGCGTATTTTACAATCCCGCACCTGCGACCGTTGCCGCGGTGCAGGCCGCATTATCGAAAAGCCCTGCGCCAACTGTCACGGCAGCGGGCAGGTTCGCCGCACCCGCACCATCAACATCAAGATCCCCGCCGGTGTGGACGACGGGACGAGGCTGCGGGTAGCCGGTGAGGGAGAGGCCGGCTTAAGGGGTGGACCGCCGGGAGACCTGTATATTTACATTCGCGTCCGGCCTCACAAGATCTTTAAACGTGAGGGCAATGACGTGATCATGGAACTGCCCATTTCCTTTGCCCAGGCTGCCCTGGGAGATGAGGTGGAAGTACCCACCCTTGAAGGCAAGGCAACCATACGTATTCCCGAGGGCACCCAGCACGGCACCGTCTTCCGCCTGCGGGGCAAGGGTATTCCCGACCTGAGCGGGTACGGGCGGGGTGACCAGCTGGTACGGGTCAAGGTGATGGTTCCCACCAGGCTTACCGAGGAACAGAAGAAGCTGTTACGCCAGTTTGCCCGGTTGAGCGGGGAGAACCCGGCCGGGGTGGAAAAGGGTTTCTTTGATAAAGTAAGGGACGCCTTTATGGGTTAATGGGAGGCCGGTTAATTTGCAGTGGTTGGAAATTGCCGTCACCACGCCTGACGAGTGGGTTGAGGCGGTAAGCAATATGTTTATTGAGCTGGGTACCGGCGGGGTGGCCATTGAAGACCCCGCCCTCTTTTCTTTGTATTTACAGGGACCGCAGGATGAGGTGGCTCTGGACCCTCTATCCCTGCCGCGGGAGCCGGTGGTGAAGGCTTACCTGCCCGTGGATGAAAATCTGGACGCCCGTTTGGCCGCCCTGAAAGAGCGGTTGGCGACTCTGGCCGGTGAGACGGCATTCACCTTAAACACCAGAAAAATGAAAGAAGAGGATTGGGCCGGTTCCTGGAAGGCATACTATAAGCCCGTTTGTGTGGGCAGGAAACTGGTGGTGAAACCCGCCTGGGAAGAGTACCGGGCCCTCCCGGGCCAGGTAGTGATTGAAATGGATCCGGGGATGGCCTTTGGTTGCGGCACCCACCCCAGCACGCGCCTTTGTCTTTCCCTGCTGGAGGATGTCCTGGTCGGCGGTGAAGTGGTGGTGGATGTGGGCACCGGTTCGGGCATCCTGGCCATTGCCGCCGCCCTGCTGGGTGCCCGCCGGGTGGTGGCGGTGGACAACGACCCGGTGGCCGTGGCGGCCGCCCGGCAAAATGTAGAGCAAAACCGGGTGCAGGACCTGGTGGAGGTCATGTGCGGCGATTTACTGGCCGGTATGGAAGGCCCCGTGGATGTGGTGGTGGCCAATATCGTGGCCGATGTGATTATTCGCCTCGCCCTCCAGGCGCGTAAGATTCTAAAACCCGCCGGCCTCTTTATTGCTTCGGGTATCATCAGGGGGCGGGAGCAGGATGTCGCTGGCGCCATGCATTCTCACGGTTTTGAGATTATAGACCGGCGCTGCAGTGGCGAGTGGCATGCCCTGCTGGCCCGTGGGGGGTGCCGGCCATAGGTTATTTCTTTGTTTCCCCGGAGCAGATTACCGGGGATCGGGTGACCATTACCGGGCCCGATGTGGTGCATATTTCCCGGGTGTTGCGCCTTGCACCCGGGGACGTGATCACGGTTATGGACGGGCGGGGCAAGGGGTACCGGGTGAGGTTGACCGGCACCACCGGAACTACCGTTGAAGGGGTGATCCTGGAGCAATTTATCCCCGGGGGAGAAGCTCCCCTGAAGGTGACCCTGGTCCAGGGGCTTTCCAAGGGCGACAAAATGGACATAATTATACAAAAGAGCACCGAGCTCGGCGTATCCTGTGTGGTTCCTTTAGCCTGTCGCCGTTCCGTGGTCCGGCTTACCCCGGCCAAGGCCCGGGAACGCCAGCAGCGCTGGCAGCGGATAGCGCTGGAAGCGGCCAAGCAGTCCCGCCGGGCAATAGTGCCCCGGGTCACCGAGGTTATGGATCTGGCGGCAGTGCTTGACCTTATATCCCCGGGTGCCCTGGCCCTGATGCCCTGGGAGGAGGAACGGGAGTTTTCCCTGAAAGCAGCTCTTAGAGGGCAGTCCTGCGGGGAAGTGTTTATCTTTATCGGTCCTGAGGGCGGGTTTGCTGCCGGGGAAGTGGCCATGGCCAGGGAAAGGGGCGTACTTTCCGTTTCCCTGGGCCCGCGAATCCTGCGCACGGAAACGGCGGGACTGGCCACACTGACTATGGTTCTTTATGAGCTGGGGGACCTGGGCGGGTATCCAGCAGGTAGCGACCGGTGAAACCAACCGTGGGGGTGAAAGACGTGCCCAGGACTGTAGCCGTGACCACCCTGGGATGCAAGGTTAATCAATATGAGTCGGCGGCCCTGGCCACCCTGTTCCGGGAGCGGGGCTATAAAGTGGTGGACTTCAGCGAACCGGCGGACATTTATGTCATCAACACCTGTACGGTTACCCACCTGGGGGACCGCAAGTCAAGGCAGCTTATCCGGCGGGCCACGCGAAACAACCCCCATGCCCGTGTGGTGGTAACCGGCTGTTACGCCCAGACCTCGCCGGAAGAGGTGCTCTCCATCCCCGGCGTGGACCTGGTGGTGGGGACAAGGGACAAATCCCGCATTGTGGATCTGGTGGAGGAACTGGAAAGCCGTAAGGAAGGGCCGCTGGCCGTGGTACGGGATGTTTTTGCTGACCAGGATTACGAGGAACTGCCCGTACCGGCGCTACCCTCCCGCGTGCGGGCCTTTTTAAAAATCCAGGAAGGGTGCAATAATTATTGCGCCTACTGCATTATTCCCTATGCCCGGGGGCCGCTGCGCAGCCGGGATCCGGAAAATGTCCTGGCCGAAGCCAGGAGGCTGGTAGCCGGGGGCTTTAAGGAACTGGTGCTCACCGGCATTCATACCGGGGCCTACGGCCAGGACCGGCCCGGCGGCCCGGACCTGGCCGGCCTGGTGGAATGCCTGGCTGAAATTCCGGGATTGGTGCGCCTGCGCCTCAGTTCGGTGGAACCGGTGGACATTACAGATAAACTGGTGGATATAATGGCTACCAGGCCCAATGTCTGCCGCCACCTGCATATCCCCCTGCAAAGCGGCGATGATACGGTCCTGGCCCGTATGCGCCGTCACTATACCACGGCCTGGTTTCGTGAGCTGGTTCAAAAAGTGAGGGGGCGCGTGCCCGGCATAGCCATTACCACCGACGTTATTGTTGGTTTCCCCGGGGAAAGCGATGGCCAGTTTGAAAATACGTTTAATTTTGTGCGCGAGATGGCTTTTGCCCGGCTGCATGTTTTCAAGTATTCCCCCCGGCAGGGTACAGCCGCGGCCTCCTTTCCCGACCAGATCAGTGCCCCGGTGAAGGAGGCGCGAAGCCGCCGGATGATTGCGCTGGGAGATGAGCTGGCCCGTTCCTTTGCCGCCAAACATATTGGCCGGGAAGTCCAGGTGCTGGTGGAAGAAGAGTTGCCAGAAAAAGCAGGTTTCTTTGCCGGTCTTACCGATAATTACCTGCGGGTAATTTTCCCGGCCCGGGAAAATTTTGTGGGCGAGCTGGTACCGGTGCGGGTGGAGGGGGTAGAGGGGACGGATTTAAAAGGGATCATAATTTAAGTTTACCGGCAGGATTTAATTCCTTCAATGTTGAATAAAAAACCGTTGTTACTATGTTACGGGAGGGAGGTGGCATGATGCAGGATTGCATTTTCTGCAAGATCGTGAAAAAGGAGATTCCCGCCGAGATCGTTTATGAGGATGAACATGTGATGGCCTTTAAGGACATCCACCCGGCGGCTCCCGTCCACCTCTTGCTCATTCCGAAAAAACATATCCCCACCTTCTTCGACCTGGCGGATGAAGACGTTTCCATAATCGGACGCGTTCAGCTGGCGGCAGCCCGGGTTGCTCAGCAGTTGAACCTGGAAGAAAAGGGGTTTCGGTTGGTCAGCAATTGCAAGGAAGATGCCGGCCAGCTAATTTTCCATATTCATTATCATTTGCTGGGGGGTAGAGCGCTGCAGTGGCCACCGGGCTAGTTGACGCAACTGTAGAAAGCGAGCTATAATAACAGGGTATTTTGCAATTTTGGGTTGGGGGTCTTTGCACTTATATGAACAGCCTTACAGCCTGGCGGAGGGAGGGAAAAGAGCAGTGCCAGAAGTACGTGTTGGCAAGAATGAAACCCTGGATAGCGCCCTCCGTCGCTTCAAGCGTTCCTGTCAGAAAGCTGGCGTCTTAGCCGAAGCAAGACGGCATGAACATTACGAAAAACCCAGTGTGCGGCGCAAGAAAAAATCCGAAGCGGCCAGAAGGCGTAAGTACCGTTAATTGCCTGGCCGGGCCGGCGGAAACGAAAATTCACCGCGCACGTGTGGCGTCAGCAGGAGAAGCCCGGTGCTGGATTAAAGCGCGCCGGGCATTTTTACACCTTCTACGGCTGCCGTCCCGGCGTTGCGGATCTCCCCGGGGATTTTAACGGATGGGGGGGTGAACCAAAGATTATGCCTGGTCAACTTTTAACCTGGCTCTCGGTACTGGCTTTTTTGCTGGGCTTTATTGCCCTGGTGCTGGAAATTTTCGTCGTTCCGGGCTTTGGCGTGGCGGGGATGACCGGGATCATTCTCCTGGCGTGGGGGGTATTGTTGCTGGCGGTGGATTTTACCCAGGCCACGGCTGCGCTGGTGGTGGCCCTGGCCCTCACGATAGTGGTATTTTCCCTGGGGCTTAAATTTATGTCCCGGCTGAACCTCTGGCAGCGTTTAACCCTGGGTACAAGGCTGGAGAAACATGAGGGCTATGTGGCCGGGCAGGTGGACCTGGGGCACCTGGTGGACCTTACGGGGGTGGCGTTAACCCCCCTGCGGCCCGCGGGGACGGCGGAAATTGCCGGCTTGCGGCTGGATGTGGTTACCGGCGGGGAATACATCCCAGCCGGGGCGAAGGTACAGGTGGTGCGGGTGGAAGGGAGCCGGGTGGTGGTACGCCGGGCAGACTACATTTAGCTGTATTGCACAAGCTAAATATAAGCCGGGATGGCAGGTAGTGTTTCTTCACTTCAAGGACAGAAGTGGCCGGAGCCGGTTACCATACTGCGCTTTTAATTAATTCACTGCAGGAGGTGTCGGATGTTTACTCTGCTTGGACTTTCCACAATCATTTTCTTCCTGCTCATTTTAATTGGCGTGGCTGTGATTTTCAGTTTTATCCCCGTAGGCCTGTGGATTTCCGCCCTGGCCGCAGGAGTAAAAATCGGCATTTTCACCCTGGTGGGCATGCGCCTGCGGCGCGTCCCGCCGGCAAAAATTGTCGGCCCGTTGATTAAGGCCGATAAAGCCGGCCTCAATGTAACCGTAAACCAGCTGGAGGCCCATTACCTCGCCGGGGGTAATGTGGACCGGGTGGTGGATGCCCTCATTGCCGCCGAGCGGGCCGACATTCCCCTCACCTTTGAGCGGGCCGCGGCCATCGATCTGGCCGGGCGCAATGTCCTGGAAGCGGTGCAGATGAGCGTCAACCCCAAGGTGATTCAAACCCCCGTGGTGTCTGCCGTGGCCAAGGACGGCATTGAGGTCAAGGTCATCGCCCGGGTCACGGTGCGGGCCAATATCGACCGCCTGGTGGGTGGTGCCGGCGAGGAAACCATCCTGGCCCGGGTTGGCGAGGGGGTGGTGACTACAGTGGGCAGCGCCGAAAGCCACAAGCACGTGCTGGAAAACCCGGACTCCATTTCCCGGACCGTGCTGGAGAAGGGCCTGGATGCCGGTACGGCTTTCGAAATCCTTTCCATTGATATTGCCGACGTGGATGTGGGGCGGAACATCGGCGCCCAGTTGCAAATCGACCAGGCGGAAGCCGACAAGCGCATTGCCCAGGCCAAGGCAGAGGAGCGGCGGGCCATGGCCGTGGCCAAAGAGCAGGAGATGCGGGCCATGGTGGAGGAAATGCGCGCCCGGGTGGTGGAAGCGGAAGCGGAAGTGCCCCGGGCCATGGCCGAGGCTTTGCGCCAGGGCAAACTGGGTGTCATGGATTACTACAACATGCAAAACCTGCTGGCCGATACCCGTATGCGCGAGGGTCTGGCCAGGATGGGCGGCGAGCCGGGTGAGCCCGGCGAGTCCTCCATGAGGGGAAAGGAACGCTAACCCATGGAAGCGCTCATTTTCTGGGCTTTTCTCCTGTTCATTTTCTGGACACTCTTTGCCAGGGAGCGCGCTAGGTCCGGCCGGCGTTATCCCGGGGGCCCCATTCCTCCCTTTCCGCAGCCGGATGCGCGGGAAAAACCGCAGGATGGTTCCTTAAGGGAACCAGGGAATTACGGGGAGGAGGAAGATTTGCCTTTACCGGGACCCTGGAGCCGTCGACAGGAAGAAGCGGATCTACCCCTGCCCGGTCCGTGGAGCCGCAGGCCGGAAGAGACTGACTTGCCCCTGCCAGGTCCATGGGACCGCCGGGAAACTGACCCGGAGGATGTTCCCCTTCCCGGCCCGTGGAACCGGCAGGAGGAAGGACCGCTTCCCGGCCCCTGGAGCAGGCGGGAAGGGGATCCGCCCGGCCAGGTGAACGGGGAAAAGGTTCGCAAAGCACCTGCTGGTGTGTTCCGGCGGGAGCAACAGGAGTGCTGCCCCGGCCCCGCTTTAGAACATAAACCGGAACGGATGGCTGAAACGAAGCGTGAAGCTTACCGGGAACGTTCCGTACAAAACGTGCCTGGAGTTGAAGGTGCGGACCAGGTTTTTCCGGAAACCCGGGGATTCTGCCCCCGGCCGGTGCAATGTCCCCTGCTTTCGAGACGCAACCTGGCTGCGGCGGTAATCCTGTCTGAAGTGCTGAATTCCCGCGGTGGCCGGCAGGTCCGGAGAAGGAGAGGGACGCGGTAGGAACATCATGGCAAAATCAAGCTGCAATTGAGGAGGTACTATGACGTGCAGGAGTGGCTTGTACTTGTTTATAAGTTGCCGCCAGAACCGTCCCGTTACAGGGCGGCAGTCTGGCGGCGGATCAAGTCCCTGGGAGCAATATACCTGCAGAACGGGGTCTGTGTTTTGCCTTACGGACGTGACACCGAAAGGCAGTTCAGACAATTGCGCAAAGAGATTGAGGATTGCGGAGGGGAATCCTTTTTAATCAAAGGTACGCTGCTCGTTGGCGAACAGAACCTGATAGAACTCTTCAATGCGGCCAGGGACGAGGAATATGCGGAAATCATCGACCGTTGCGAAGATTTTTTCAAGGAAATAGAGATGGAAACTGAAAGCCGGCACTTTACTTACGCCGAACTGGAAGAAAACGAAGAAGATCTGGCCAAGCTGGAAAAATGGATGAAAAAGGTTATGGAAAGGGACTTCTTCCAGGCCAGCCTGGCAGAAAAGACAAAGGAACTATTACAGGAGTGCCGTACGCGTCTGGATGAATTTGCCGATCGGGTTTTTGTATGCGAAGATTCCATGCATAAAAAACCTGAGTGTATGGAATCCTGATAAATTTGAGAAAAATTTTTGGGATTTTACTGGAATTTCATATTGCTTTTAAATTGTTGCGTTTTCCCAGATAAAGCATAATTGGTACTGCCAGTAACTGAACTATCACCGAAAATGCCACCACATACCCTACCGACAGGTCATACAAAATCCCCATCAGGGCGCTGCCCAGGAACCAGAACAGGCCGTACCCGGTGTTGAACACCCCGTAGGCAGTACCGCGCCTATCAGGAGGGATCATACCGGCAATGGCTGCCCTTAAAACCGATTCCTGTGCCCCCATACCAATACCCCAGATTACCATCCCTGTTACAACTGTTATAAAGTCCCCCAAAAACACTAAGGGTGCAAATGAGGATGAAACCAGTACAGCTATGACCAGAATATTGATTCCGGTACGGTCAAACAAGTATCCAAAAATTAAAGCCGCCAGGGCATCGGCTGCCATTGCTATGGCATAAAGTATTGGAAGCCATTCGGGCGAAATCAGAGAAGTCTTACCCAGGTGGAAGGCAATTAAAGGATAATCAACATAGCCGGCCGCTATGAGGGCGACGGCAGCCAGGTAAAGCCAGAATTTTGACGGTAAACCTTTGTCTACCGCCATGATTGGCGTTGCTTCCAGCTCTCGCGGGACCGGATATAAAATCCTGGCAGCGATGAGGATTATTAGCGCAACGGAAGCCGGCACCAGTAAAACGGCAAATCCTGCTTTATAATTGCCTTTTAAAAAGTATAACACCAGGGCCACAATTAAAGGACCGGTAATGGCGCCAATTTGATCCAGAGCTTCGTGAAGGCCAAATCCCCGTCCTCTCCCAACTTCCGAAGTGGCGTAAGAAAGCATGGCATCACGGGCGGGAGTACGGATGGCCTTCCCCACTCTTTCCGTAATCATTAAACCTGCTGCCACCGGCCAGTTACCTGCCAGGGCCAGAAAAGGAACCGCCAGGAGGTTGAGAAAATACCCCAGTATTGTAATCGGCCAGTATCTCCCCGTACGATCGCTTATATAACCGGAAAACAGCCGCACACCGTAACCCAGCAGTTCTCCCAGTCCGGCAACGAAACCAACGATTGTTCCGGTGGCCCCCAGCACTGCCAGGAAAGGACCGGTAATGCTGCGGGCACCTTCATAGGTCATGTCTGAAAAGAGGCTAACGATTCCTAGCAGGATGATAAATTTGAATGCTCTCCGAGTGGTGTGATTCATTTTCTTTTCTCCATGAGATTCCATCAGGAGTCCTCCTTTCCTGTTTGCTCCTCCAGTAGATACAACCATCTGTAACTTGAATGGTATCCAGGCGGGGAAAAATTAAATCAACCACTTTACACCATATAACACTCCCTTCTTTTAACAGAGCAGAGAGATAAAATGACCAAAAATATAACTGCTGTTACATTTAGATTATAACTATATTTATATCTAGATTATAACCATGGTGGTTTAATAGATCAATACTTTTTTATATTCAAACCTCTGAAAACCGGGGACAGATACGAGGTTGCCGTACCGTGCCTTTATGAAATTGTCGATGGGGTGTCTTTTGGAAAAGATCCGCTTGCTTTGGGCAAATAAAATCCCCCGGAGCTTCGGCGGGGGATTTGGGATAAATTTACCTCGCTTCACCAAAAGTACCTTAAATAATGTTGCACTCACAATCCTGGTTTTTCAGTGCACCCAATTCAGCTTTCGGAAGAATGCCTTCCGGTGGAAAAAGTGAACTCACAAATACCAGGTTGCCGGCAGATACCCGGCTCATCTAAATTCCCGCACCACCAGGCAGGCATTCTGCCCTCCAAATCCGAAGGAATTGGACATGGCCACCCTCACTCTTGTCCGGCGAGGTATATTAGGCACATAATCCAGGTCACAATCCGGATCCGGCTCTTCGTAATTGATGGTAGGCGGTACGATTCCTTCTTCGATGGCTTTGATACAGGCTATTAACCCGGTTATGCCACCGGCTCCCATCAGGTGCCCCGTGGCTCCCTTCGTGGAGCTAATGGGAATCTGAGAAGCACGGGAACCAAAGACAGCCTTAATGGCCAGAGTTTCCACCCGGTCGCCCAGGGGCGTGGAGGTTCCGTGAGCGTTAATATAGTCGATGTCTCCGGGTGTCAAGCCCGCCCTTTCCAGGGCCTTACGCATGCACAGGATTTCTCCCCGCCCGCCGGGTTCGGGCGCCGTGGTATGGTAACCGTCGCCAGAGTTGGCGTAACCGATTAATTCCGCCCTGATCCGTGCGCCCCGGCGCTCAGCGTGAGAAAGGGTTTCCAGAATCAATGCGCCAGCTCCTTCTCCCATCACCAATCCGTCCCGACGGCGGTCAAAAGGACGGCTGGCCTTCTCCGGAACGTCGTTGCGGGTGGAGATGGCTCTGGCGGCATGAAGGCCGGCTATGACCAGGGGACAGATGATGGACTCCGCCCCTACGGCGACCATAACGTCGGCTTCTCCGCGTTGCAAAAGCATGAGTGCGGTACCCACAGCATCCGCCAAAAGGCTTTCCCCGCTCATCCACATAAGCGTGGGTGGTAAAACCCTCGGCGGCCAGCACCCCGTCTTTTTTGAGTATTTTATATTTAAATCCGATTCTCGTCCGGGTTAAAGTGACCAGGACGGTTTCCAGAATGATTATCTCCTCCGGCCGTAGCGACTTTTTATACCGGCAACCGGCCTCAAGAGCCACCATATTGATGTTTTGCCGATGAAAAAGGGTCATATAGGGCAAGCCGTATTTTTTGAAAAGCTGAATGCGACCGTTGGAAAACCAGTCAAAGTATTGGGCGTAGTAAGCAATGCCGGCGGCGTCGCAGTCACCCCAGCCAACCTCCATTTCAAGGCGGCAAAAGGGATACCGGTTGCTCATTAGAACCCCCCTCACTAAATTAAACCGTTATAATTTTCTTGCGTTTTCACTGGCACTGGTTTTATGCGGAATCGTACCAGCGAAAAGCGAGGTGTTAAAACAAGTTGAGTTCTACCCCCCATCCGCCGCCGGTCAGGCCCGTTCCAGCAGACCCGCCTGTTGATCCCTGATCGCCTGCTCTTTTACTTTGTAACGTATCTTTTTCCCCGTGGCTGTGTAGGGTATCTCCTCCACAAATCTGTAATAACGAGGTTTTTTGTACATGGCCAGCATGGGATGATTACGGCAGTGCTCGTCCAGTTCTCTGGCAGTGAGGGAGGGGTCCGCTTTGATGACATAGGCTACGACGGCTTCCCCGCGGATTTCATCGGGAACTCCGATCACCACCGATTCCTTTACTTTGGGATGTTCGTTAATCACTTCCTCTACCTGATCCGGGTAAATGTTCTCACCCGCCGAGATGATCATATCGTCTTTTCTTCCCACCACGGTGATGTATTCATTTTCATCCCAGGTGCCTGGATCACCGATGTAAATCCAGCCCTTGTAAAAAACCCGTTCGCTTTCCGCCGGGTTATTCACATAACTATATGTGGTTTTGGCCGGCGCCTTTACTATGATTTCACCGATCTCCCTGTTGTCCTTGGCAACGTAGTCATCCGATTCGGCCCGGCGGTCAGGGTAGATTTTTACCACCGCGAAAGCCGTTCAGGTAGGTAAATTCATATTCAAAGATATCTTTGAACATACGTATGTCGTAAGTGTAGTCTCCCCGGTTCATCATTCTAACCTCCCCGTATAGAATTGACTCTTTTCCGGAGAGTCACGAGCCACTTTTTCATTACTTCTTACCGAATCCTTAAAATCCAGGGCGTGCAGCGCCTCTGCGGCGGCTATACGCACTACCTGATTTTGGTCCTTCAGAGCTTCGGTGAGGGCCTCCCTGGCCCGGTTGCCGCCCAGCCTGCCCAGTGCTTCGACGGCTGCCAGACGGGCCGGCAGAAACGAATTGTGTTGTAATAAAAATATTAGATGCGCCGTCGCCTGCCTATCACCGATTTCTCCCAGGGCAAGAGCCGCATCGGCCAAAATGTAAGGATCGTTGCCGTTTTCCATAAGGCAATGGAGGAGCGGCAAGACAGCCGATTTTTCTTTCAATTTTCCCAGCAGCCAGGCCGCCCTTCGCCGGATGGCGGGATCTTCATGTCTGAGGGAGGCGATCAGTTTTTCCACGTAGCTTTCTGTCGACTCCATGGCGAATTCCTCCATTCTACCGGCAAAAGCAGGTTGTTGACGAATCCTGCACCTGAAGCCAGGCCCACAAGCCGTTGCACTGGCAACCAGACCGGAAACGGGCCGGTGACCTCCCGCGTTCCTAACCGGGCCTTCTTCAAGCATTTTCCAGTTTCAAAAGGCTTTCCAGGTTTTGCCTTAAAATAAAGAACTTCTGCTTTTCCTCTTCGCATTTGGCACGGGATTTTTCTTGTTCGGCGACACTGGCTTTCTTTTCCTCAAGGGCTTTTTGCAAAGCGTTTTTAAGGCTGAAGGCAACAGCGTCCGAGCGCAACCTCAGCTCACCTGCCACCTGGCGTACTTTTTCCTTTAAACTCTCCACCAGGTCGGCCCGCACCCTCCCACAGTTGCGGTTCAAAAGCTCCGCCAAACTGGCACGGGTTTTGGTAAGTATGTGTTTCTTAAGCAATGCCTTTGGTAAAAGAGATGCTACGGTCAATTCTTCAAAAGCGGGAATAAAGGTGGGGTGTTCGTAAAAGTGGAAGTAGAAATAGCGATCGCCCAGAATATAGTCTTTATAAGCCGTTTTGTGTACTTCTACCTGGAAAATTTCTGCCGAGGCAGCCATCAAACGGTCTACTATATCTTCGATGCGCCGGAAAAACCGTCCTGCCACCCGGGCGAATTCCTGCTGCATTATTTCTTTTTCGCGTTCCCTTTGTTCTTCAAGCACACCCAGGATGATCTTCTTGATGTAATCCTGGGCCAGGCTGGCAGTTTCTTTCACCGAATGCCTGGGGTAATTTTCCTCAATAAAATCCTCCAGCTGTCCGGCCAGTTGAGGAAACACGCGGCGTTCAAAAGCTTCCATGTCTTCCGCCACCCTGGCGGCCAGCTTATCCACCTCCCGGTAAAGCAAGTAGATGCTGTCTTCCCGTTCCTGCTCCAGATGGGCCAGTTCTGCTTCAAAGGCGGTAATCTTTCTTTCCAGTTCTTCCAGGGAATCTTCCATAC
Source organism: Desulfofundulus luciae (assembly GCF_030813795.1). Classification (NCBI taxonomy): domain Bacteria; kingdom Bacillati; phylum Bacillota; class Clostridia; order Eubacteriales; family Peptococcaceae; genus Desulfofundulus; species Desulfofundulus luciae. Next base: position 71,139 of record NZ_JAUSUX010000010.1, read on the forward strand.
CGCGCCGCCAGAGCTCCAGGCCCAGCTCCAGTTCGTTCAGGATGCGCAGCGCCCGCGAGGCCGTGGCCGAAATAATGAGCGCTCCCTTCTGGCGCCTGATCAGCTCGTTTATCAGGTTCTCCAGTTCCGTCATCCGGCTTGTTTCCAGCCGTTCTGCATCATTTTGCTCTTTTCCTTCCAGGGCCAGGCGGGCTGAAAGCGGGACCAGTAAAATGTCCTGAGTCTGAAGTTGTTCCTGCAGCATCCTGCGGGTGAAGTCTAAAGCTTCCGCCAGGTCATGCGGACTGACAATGTCAATTTTGTTGAGCACAAATATGAGCTTATGCACGTGATGCCGGACGTCGCGCAGGTAATCAAGTTCTCCCTTGCCCAGTGGTGCATCTACTGAAATAACAAAAAGCGCTGCGTCGGCCCGGGGCAGGTAGCCGTAAGCTGCTTCGGTATTGTGGGTGTAGGCCGAACCAACTCCCGGGGTATCTACCAGGATAATTCCTTCGGCCAGGAAAGGGGCGGGATAGATAACCTCCACTTCGCGCACTTTTTTAATGTTACGGGGGTTTTCTTTTTCCGTTACGTACTGCACGATAGCTCCAACGGGTACTTTTACGCTTCGTCCGTCCAGGAACACGACCGTTGCCTGCGGTTCCGTGCCATGGCGTATAAAGGTGGGGATCGCTGTAAGAGGTACGATGGCGGTAGGCAGGATGCGCGTTCCCACAAGGGCATTGATCAGGGTTGACTTGCCCCGCTTAAACTCACCCATCACTACCAGGGTGAATGTCTCTGAGGCAACCCGGGCCAGGCTTTCGGTGAGCAGGTCCACCGCAAAGCGGTTTTCTCCGGCTTCAGCCAGAGTGATCAGTTGTTCGACCGCATTGATGAGCAGTGTTTTTTGCTCACGAAAATATTCCAGCATCAACCAATCACCTCTTTGCTTCCGTGTTTAAGGGAGCAGTATGCCGGAAAATGAACAAAAACTCCTACCATCACCTTACTGGATTTTGGTAGGAGCCATCAGCCTTTCCAGGCGTTCCAGGCGAGCTCCATCGCCATGGAGCAGTTTCTTGGATTAATCTTCCCTGCCTTTTGCCACCAGTACATCACAAGCTGCGTGACGGATTACATAAGAAGAGACGCTGCCCATGACCAGCTTTTGAATGGCGCTCCAGCCGTGGGTTCCCACTACAATCAAATCAAAATTATTCTCCCGGGCATAGCGCACGATGGTTTCTCCCACGTGGCCGAAGATCAAATGCGTGGTCAGCTTTACGTTTTTGCCGGCTGCTCGGGAAACCGCATCTCCCAGCTTCTTTTCGTAAAATTCCCGTGCCCTGGTCACCATGTCGTCTACTTCTGCTACGGTGCCCGCATAATCGGGCAGGTTTACCACGGCAACCGCGTGCAGCTCGCACCCGCAGCAACGGGCCAGCTCCATTCCTGCAGACAGGGCCTTGTTGGAGTAGGGAGAACCATCATAGGCCACCATGATCTTGCGGTACATAATCTCACCCTTTCGTTAGTCTCCCGTCCTTCGGGTAATTGCTTTCATAATCTTAATCGCTAGTAACTCCTCTTTTTCGGCAGGGACTTCCAGAAAACGTGTCTCGGGGGATTCTTAAAACAGTCCTCACTCCTCCGGTACCGGGCGACGTTCGGAGATGGAAACTACATCGCCGGCTTCGGCCGCCTCCACCCGGGGCCGGAAGAAGGCCTGGGCGATAATGGTGGGGATTACCCCGCTGGCTATCACCACCGTGACCAGGACGGTATATTGTTGCTGGTTGATGAAATTATGGCTCAACCCGAAAAGTGCCGAGATGGTGCCAAAGGTAAGGCCCGTACACATGAGCAATGTGGTGTACATGCCTTCCCGGTGCTTATAACGAAACAGCCTGGTTAGAGGCCATATTCCAATAAATTTGCTTACCATTTTTACCATCAGCAAGATCAGGATCAATCCAAAGGAACCCACAACGGCAGGCAGGGAAACAAACAAACCCGCTTTCAGGAAGTAAAAGGGGGTGAGGAAGGCAAAGGCAGCGGCCCGGATGCGCTGCAAAAGTTCTTTTTCCTTCTGAAAGAAACCCGCCAGGGCCAGGCCCAGCAGGTAGGCCGGCAAAACCGCTTCGCTGTTGGCCTTGCCGGCCAGCCCTCCCAGCAACAGCAGGGCAAAAAGCACGTATTTTACCTCAATCTGGCTGACCTGGCGGCCGAATCTCTCCTGAAAGGCGGGTGTGATTTTGGGCATTAAGAACAGCACAATCGCGGTGGCCGCAATAAAGATGAGCATCCAGTAGTCATAGTTGGCAAAGAGTATACCCAGGGCCAGCACCGTGCCCAGGTCGTTAATAAAACAGGCGGCCAGGATGATTTGCCCCAGTTCCGTTTCGTTCAGGCGAGTTTCCACCATGACCGCGTAAACTATGGCCACGGAAGTGGTGGAAAGGGCGATGCCGGCAATCTGCGCCGCCTGCAGGTTCCACCCGGCCACGTAGTAGGCATAGGCAAAAGCCCCCAGGAAGGGGAAAAGAAAACCTACCACACCCAGGGAAACGCTTTCCTTGAACTTGCTTTTCAGCACCGCCGGATCCACTTCGGCCCCGGCCAGAAAGGTAAGGACAATGGCACCCAGCCCGGCCAGGAAATTAACCCAGGTATTTACCTCCAGCCCAAGGTAGTTACCACCAATTACCCCCACCATGATCTCCACCATGGCCACAGATATACCGGTACGTACAGAAATCAACCCGGCGGCCAGGGCCAGCCCAATCCAGGTAGCCGCCACAAGCCACGTGTTCAAAGAAAATACCTCCTTTTCTCGCTAAATTGCATTATAAAAGCTCCTACCGGAAACCCCGCGGGATTCTGGTAGGAGCTATTAGCCTGGAAAAGGCAATTTAAGGCGAGCTCCATCGCCTGGTTGGATATATCTGACGAAAGTATATTAGCATGTTCAGCCAGAAGGTGTCAATAAGAAACTACTTGATACGGACACAGGATCACTCTGCTATTTTACAGCCAGGAAAAACAGGTACAGGAGTAATAAAATCACCGGCTGGTGTACCAGGTAGATGGTCAGCGAATGCCGGCCCAGGAATAGTAATGACCGGCCCAGCGGGTGGAAGGGCAGGGGAGAATGGGGAAAAAGGCTTCGTTTAGAGGGGTAAAACATTTGCCCCAGGGCCATGCCCCACAGGAACACCCCAAACCAGGGGAGAAGGGGGTAATAGTCCACGGAAAAGAAGTCCTCCCTCACCAGGCCCAGCCAGGCCAGCCAGTTGTGGGGCCAGGTAAGGGTGCCGGTATAGTGTCCGGCCAGCAGGATAAGGGCGCCCAGGACCGTTAGAACCGGTGAAGGCAGTCCCATGAAAAGGGGGGCCAGGATCATGCTTGTCCCCAGGAATTGCAGGATGCCGAAGATGATGTTGCTCCCGGGGAGCGCCACCCCGGTAACTATATAAATGATGAACCCCCACAGGAGGATTTTTATACCCCGCCGCAGGTTATTGGTGCTGAAGAAAGAGCTTATGCCCGCAATGAGGATGAAGAGAATGGCCGCTCCTTTTCCTGTATAGTAAATTAATCCCTTCTGGTAATCCAGGGGAAGATGGTGAAACTCTGCCAGGTCGTAAAGTAAGTGAAAGGTCACCATCAACAGGAGGGCCACTCCCCGGAAAAGGTCAATTTCCCATATGCGGTTGATCGGTTTGGCTTTTATTTTTTCTTTTACTGTGCTTGCGCTGGCGGTCGGCTTTATGGCCGGATTCCTCCGTTCAAATGTGCCTTTTGTTCATGTACGAGATGACAATGGGCATGGTGATGATCATGCTCAAGATAAAGACCCACACGGCGCCCCCGGTGCGGGCCACGGGCGGGTAGGAAATCCCCGTGGCATATGTGGCCAGAAGAAAGAGAAGGGCGGCGGCCAGGGAGATGCCCGTGTAGATCAAGAGGCTCTTGCGGGCTGGGTCACTCATCTAACTTCCACTCCTTTCCGGTTCCTGAAGTTCGTAAATGTCCAGTTAAACCACTCTGTTAATTCCGAAGGCAATCGTTGTCCAGGGCGAACGATTTTGCGGAGCGCCGGTAACAGCACCCGGGGTTTTGCGACGGTATCGACAAGGATGCGTTATCCCCTCTTCATGGAGGGGACAAAACGTTTTAAGAGCAGGGTGTTCAGGGTTACCGATACCGAGCTCATAGCCATAAAGAAGGCGGCCAGCTCCGGGCTTACAATCAGGCCAGTAAAGGGGTAGAGCACGCCGGCGGCAATGGGAATGCCCAGGCTGTTGTAAATAAAGGCCCACACCAGGTTTTGGCGCACTTTGCGCATCGTCGCCCGGGCTATTTCTATGGCCGAAACCACGTCCCGCAGGTCGGCCTTGATCAGGATTACCTCGCCCGTTTCCTTGGCGATGTCTGTGCCCGTGCCAATGGCCATGCCTACGTCGGCAGCCGCCAGGGCCGGGGCGTCGTTGATACCGTCTCCCACCATGGCCACCCGCAGGCCGCGGGCCTGCAGCTTGCGCACCTCTTCGGCCTTGTCCTGGGGCAGCACTTCCGCCAGCACTTTTTCAATACCCGCCTGGCGGGCTATGGCTTCGGCAGTGCGGCGGTTATCCCCCGTGATCATGATGACCTGCATGCCCATTTTTTTCAACCGGGCAATGGCCTGGGGGACGTTTTCCTTTATCGTATCGGCCACTGCGATTACCCCGGCTGCCTGCCCGTCCATCGCTAAAAGCATGGCCGTTTTGCCATCCTGCTCCAGGGATTCCACAAAGGGCAGCAGGGCTTCAAAGGACACTCCTTCCCTTTCCATCAGCCGGCGGTTGCCCAGCAATATCGTGCGGCCCTGGTAGCGGGCCTTGATGCCATGGCCGGGGATGGCCTCGAATTCCTCCGCTTCTTCTACGGCTACGCCGGCCTTTTCCGCTCCCCGGACAATGGCTTCACCCAGGGGGTGCTCGGAATTTTTTTCCGCCGCAGCAGCCAGGCTGAGCAGTTCCTCCCGCGTAAAGCCGGGGGCGGGGATGACGCCGGTAAGGGAAGGTTCACCCCGGGTAATGGTGCCCGTTTTATCAAACAACACCGCCTGCAAGGTGGCGGTGGCTTCCACGGCATCGGCTCCCTTGAAGAGAATGCCGTTTTCCGCCCCCTTTCCCGTCCCGGCCATCATGGCGCTGGGGGTGGCCAGTCCCAGGGCGCAGGGGCAGGAAATGACCAGGGTGGTCACGCTTAAAAGCAGGGCGAAGCCAAAGACCCCCACCTGGGCCAGACTGTAAGGTGAGAGGATGAAGTGGCTGTCCGGCCGGAAAAAGGCATGGTAACCGTAGAAAAACCAGAAGAGGAAAACGGCCAGCGCCAGCACGTGGACCCCGGCAATGAAGTGCCCGGCCACGAAGTCGGCCAGCCTTTGCACCGGTGCCTTGGTGGCCTGGGCATCTTCCACCAGGCGGATGATCTGGGCCAGGGCCGTATCCCGCCCAACCCTGGTGGCCTCAAATTTAAAGGTTCCGGTTTTGTTGATGGTGGCTCCAATTACTTCGTCACCCGGCTTTTTCTCCACCGGGATACTTTCCCCGGTGATCATGGACTCATCCACCGCCGAATGCCCTTCAATTACCCTTCCGTCCACCGGGATGCTTTCCCCGGGACGCACCACAACCACATCGCCGGGTACCACATCAAGGGCGGCAATTTCCATCTCCCGGCCTTCCCGGATCACCCGGGCGGTTTTGGGCTGCAGGTTGAGCAGCTTACGAATGGCTTCGGAGACACGCCCCCGGGTGAGGGCTTCCAGGTAGCGGCCCAGGACGATAAAGGCGGTTAACAGGGCGGCCGATTCAAAAAAGGTGGCCCCTTTGCCCCCAAAACCGGCCCCGGGCCAGAGGGTATTGATGGTGGCAATGATGTATGCGGCCCCTATTCCCGTGGCATAGAGAAGGTTCATATCGGTGGCGCCCTTCTTTAAGCCGTTGAAGCTGTGCACGAAGAACTGCCAGCCGGCGATGAAGACCACCGGGGTGGTCAGCGCCCACAAGAAGAGGGTATTGCCCATAAACTCGGGTACAAAACGGGGGAAGATCCACACGTCCCGGAACATGCCCAGCATTACCAGGATGGATAGGGGCCAGGCAACCCACATGTTCCGGGCCTGGCGGTGGATTTCCTGCCGGCGGGCCTGCCTCTCCCGGTCCAGGGCTTCCTGTCCCGTGGCCTTTTCGGCCACCTCGTAGCCCAGACCGGCAATTGCTTCTTTAATTTGGGTCGGTGTTACCGTACCCGGATAAAAGGTTACCCGGGCGGCTTCCGCGGGAAGGCTTACGGCTACATTCAATACTCCGGGCAGCTCAGAAAGTGCCCGTTCTACCCGGGCTACACAGGCCGCGCAGCTCATGCCCCTTACGGTCAGGTGAATTTCCCCGGTAGGTACCTGGTAGCCCAGTTCCCGGATGGTATTGACCAGCTGTTCCACGGATACCTTTTCCGGGTCATATTCTACACTGGCCTTTCCGGTGACCAGGTTGACCACCGCGTCAGTTACCCCTGGTGTGTTTTTTAAGGCCCGTTCCACCCGGGCCACGCAGGCGGCGCAGGTCATGCCTTCTACGGGGATGCTGGTTTGTTTCATTTGATTGCCTCCTTATACCGGGACTGGCAGCCCAAACCGTTTTCTTCTACGGTACCCCTGTAGGGTATTTATCTTCTTTCATCATAACCATGTCCGGTTAGAAAAGTCAATATCATTGATTTTAGAATTTCCCACCGTCAGGGCAAATACAAATGAAAAACCCGCAGGCAGTATAGCCGGCGGGTTTTTACCGCGGGCAGTTTACCGTCATGCCCGGGACTGTATTCAGCAGCCTTCTTTGCAGTGGGCCACGGGGCGAAGCATGTAGTGTTTTCTGAGCACGGGAATCACCCTCCTTTCCTGCCCGGCGCTGGACGCCGGTTATCTGGTAAATTGATCCAATACCTGCATCAGCTCATCGATGGCCTCGTCACCCCGGTTCTGGCGGATGGCCCGGGCCACGCAACCCCGCGTATGACTCCGCAAAAGGGAGAGGGCGACCTTTTGCAGTGCTGCCCGGGTGGCACTGATCTGCAGGAGGATATCCACACAGTAGCGGTCTTCCTCAATCATCTTTTGAATACCGCGAATCTGCCCCTCAATTTTTTTGAGGCGGCTTAAGAGGTCTTCCTTATTTCTTTCCACATAGGACAATCCCAATCACTCACCATCCTACCCTACTGGGGTATCCTATAAAGAAATATATCAAGAGGCGAGTGCTGGTGTCAAGCAGGTCTGTAGGCCTCGGGCATCCATGCCCTCGGCCCCGCCTCCACCCTCGGTCTCGCTAAGTTTGCCCAGCACTCAACAGGCTTCGAATGATGACCGACTAAACACAATCACTTTCGAGTCTGTTGAGTGCTGGGTCAAGGTCGCTCGCTTCGTGCAAAACGGCGGCCGTTTTCATCTTCCGTTGGTGGTGCTAAAAACGTCACGCGGCCTTTACTGAATATCTGCCATATGGCGTCCGCTTACGGTACGGTGATCACCTTTCCAGGACCGCGCAGGGCTTCGTTAATCTCGTACATGTTGCTTACCCGGCCCACCTGGAGCTTGTCCTTTAGCTTGTAGTACTCCAGGCAGGTGCCGCAGGAGATGATGTCCGTGCCCTTTTCGGCCATCTTTTTTAAATGTTGCAGGACCGGGGAGCTGGTGCAGGTCAGGAATACCCCCGTATTTAGAAAAATGAGCTTATCCGGGGGCGGGTCGGTTTCGGCCAGGGTGGCGCATAAACTTTTCAACAATGTCACCCCCAGTTCGGGAGCGCCCTGCCCCAGCAGGTTGGAAGTGAAGAAATAGATCAGGGGCCGGGTTTCCCCGGTGCTTTGTGCTACGGGTTCCATGAGCTTGTCCGGAGCTTTTTCCGGCGATTCCCCTTTGGTTATGGTGATTACAAAGTTGCCTTCCTTTTCGGCAACCTGTACGGGATAGCCGGCGCTGGCGGCAAACATGGTTACGTTTTCCCGGGCCACCGGGTTGTCTACGGTGACGATTACTTCACCGGCAGGGATTTCTTCCAGTGCTTTCTTGGTATTGATCACCGGCTGGGGGCAGGCCAGCCCACGGCAGTCCACTTCTTTTTTCACCATAACATTCACCTCTTGTTTATTATTCCACCCGGATTAGCCAGTTCTGCCTTTCCACCACCCGGCCAATGGCCCGGGCCGCCGTTACCCCGTTTGCATGAAGCTCATGCAGGAGGCGGTCCGCCCGTTCCGGTGGGGTGGCAATGAGCAACCCCCCGGAAGTTTGGGGATCAAACAGGGTTGCCTGCTGGGCGGGGGAGAGGCTTTTAGCAAATACAACCGCTTCACCCAGGTGATCCCGGTTCTGATAGGCCCCACCGGGAATCAGGCCCATGGAGGCCAGTTCGACTGTTTTAGGTAAAAGAGGCAGCCGGTCATACTCAAAAACCATGCTTACCCCGCTGGCTTCGGCCATTTCTGCGGCATGCCCCAGCAACCCGAACCCCGTGATGTCGGTACAGGCATGTGCTCCCACGGAAAGCATGGACGAGGCTGCTTCCCTGTTTAAGGCAACCATGCTGGCCAGGGCGGCTTCCTGCGCTTCAGGGGGAGCAAGCTCCGCTTTCACAGCCGTGGCGATGATACCCGTACCCAGGGGTTTGGTAAGGATCAGAACATCCTGGGGCAAGGCACCGGCATTGGTCAATACCCTTTGGGGATGCACTAAACCGGTGACGGCCAGCCCGTACTTGGGTTCATCATCCTGGACCGTGTGTCCCCCGGCGATGATGGCTCCGGCTTCCTTTACCTTATCTGCGCCTCCTTTGAGAATCTCGGCCAGGATTTCCGGTGGCAGACAGGTGGGGAAACAGGCGATATTCAAGGCGAGAAGGGGCCGCCCGCCCATGGCATAAATGTCGCTCAAGGCATTGGCTGCGGCCACCTGGCCAAAGAGGTAGGGATCATCCACCACCGGGGTAAAAAAATCCACCGTCTCAATGATGGCCATGTCGTCCGTGAGCTGGTATACCGCCGCATCGTCGGTTGTTTCCAGCCCAACCAGCAAATGGGGGTTGTTAAGGCGTGGTAACTGCCGCAGTACCTGCGACAGGGTGGCCGGTCCCACCTTTGCCGCTCACCCGGCAGCTTTGGCCAGGGTGGTCAAGCGAATCTTTTCAGCCATATTTACTCACCCCTAACTTTTGTAGTTTCCTTGTCCCCGGCCTTTCTTACAAGATAGCATATCATTTTTTCGTTCTTTAATAGATAGGTTCCTTTATTTACCCGATAAGAAGATTTTATGGGCAGGTTGTGGCACAGAGAAGATCTTTATAACCTGTAGGCTACCCGCCGGGGCTTTTCAGCCCTTAAGTTATCTTGCCCGTGGCGGGCGCATATATTTTGGCAGGGAGGGATTGGAAGATGGCCTGGCGGGAATGGAAAAAGCGGTTATCGGAATTTCTGGAGATCCCCAACGATGTAATGCTGAACCTTCCCCGCGTTGTGCTCATGGGAAATCTGCAGGCCTTTATTGAGAACCACCGTGGCATTTTAGAATATACCCCCCAAATTGTGCGCGTTGGTATTGAAGAGGGGGAGCTGGAAATTACCGGAGAGAAATTGATCCTGCGCAACATTCTCCCCGACGAGATTTGCGTGGAAGGGATGATTAAGACCATTACGTTTAAATAGACACCCATGACGCTTTTAACACCACCAACAAAGGATGAAAATGGCCGCCGTTATGCACGAAGCGAGCGACATTGACCCAGCACTCAACAGACTCGAAAGTGATTGTGTTTAGTCGGTCATCATTCAAAGCCTGTTGAGTGCTGGGCAAACTTGGCGAGACCGAGGGCGGAGGCGGGGCTGAGGGCAAGGATGCCCGAAGCCGGCCCCTGAGGCACGGATGCCGAATGGGCCGGGGACCCCGCCGGAGCCCGAGGTCGAGCGATAGTTTGGCCTGCGAGGTGAACGGAGCGAGCGCGTGCAAACGGCAGGCAAGTGCTATTTTCAAGACAGGAACAGGCCAGTGTAAAAATCGTACCCATGGCCCAGGAAAATAAGGAGGCCAAGCCATGTTTCTTTTTCGATTAATGAACTTCATTATCGGTTATGTTACCATAGCCATTCGTGGGGAAGCACCGGAAAAATTTATTAATATGGCTGCCGCCCGGGGTATTTTCCTCTGGGATATTGCCCGGCCCGGTGAGCAGATCATGAGGGCCAATGTGCGCTTGAATGCCGTACGGCCTTTAAGGCATATAGCGCGGCGCACCCGCTGCCACTTTTACATCACCCGGCGGGTAGGCTTGCCTTTCTTCTGGATGCGCCTGGCCCGGCGCAAGGCACTGGCTTTTGGCGCCGTACTGTTTGTCCTTGGACTGTATTTGTTAAGCTCCTTTGTGTGGACTATCGAGGTTACCGGTAATCGCAGGGTACCCACGAAAGATATCTTATCCGTAGCTTCCGCGGCCGGCCTGAACCGGGGAGTGCCCAAATGGCGTTTAGATTGCCCCGCGGTGGAGAGGGCCTTGAAGACAAAGTTGCCCACCATTTCCTGGGCCGGCGTATATGTCAGGGGGACAAGGGTGACCATTGAAGTGGTGGAAAAAACATTTCCCGAGGAGAAAAATCAATCTCCCGCCCATATTACAGCTATTAAGGCGGGCTTAATTAAAGAGGTCCTGGTGTTTAACGGCCATGCGGCGGTGAAGGAAGGGGATACGGTAGTTCCCGGTCAAATTTTGATTTCCGGGATTATCCCTCCCCCTGAAGAACCCGGGCCCGAACAACCGCCAGTGCCCGAAACACAAAGGGAACAACCCGTCCCTCGCCGGCCCACGTACGTTCACGCTGCGGGCATCGTCAGGGCCCGGGTATGGTATGAAGGTTACGGTGAAGCTCCTCTGGTTGAAAACGGAGAACGCTTTACCGGTCGCCAGGTTACCAGGGTTTGTATGAAAATCAAAAGCAGGGAAATAATTTTAGCAGGTCCCCAGAAAATACCCTTTTTGCATTATCAAACCGAGACCAGTGTGAAAAAGCCTCCTCCATGGAGGAATCTACAGTTGCCTGTCGAACTTGTTATCAGTAAAAACCGTGAAGTGGAAAGCTACCGGTTGGTCAGGGACCGGGCCGAAGCCCGCCGCCTGGCCGGGGAAAGGGCGTTACAGGCAATACAAAAGCAGTTGCCTCGAGGAGCCAGGATAGTCCACAAGCAACTGGATGAGCTGGTGGTGAAAGAGCCGGAGAGCCTGGTGCGGGTCAAAGCCTTTGTGGAGAGCCTTGAGGAAATCGGTACCGAACAACCCTTTACCCCGGGGGAAGAGTCTCAAAATCAGGCACCGGCGGCTTCACCCCCTTCCCAGCCATAACAGGTCTTTTCTAGCTATAGAAACAAGAGGGAGTTGGAGGGATAAGTTGGGCGAACACACTGAAGCCAGGGTGATCCTGGACAACATTGCCACAGCGGCTGAGATTTTCGGGCGTCACGATGAACATCTGGCTTTAATGGAACGGGCCCTGGGCATAAGGGTAGTAACCCGGGGCGAGGAAGTGATTATTATCGGCCCGCCCGAACAGGTTGCCCAGGCCCGGGAGGTTTTCAATCAGTTACAGGACTTTTACCGGGCGGGTAACCGTTTAACTTTACACGAAATTAACTACGCCATTAAGGCCGTGCGGGCGGGTATGCAGGAAGCCCTGTCCCACCTGGCGCGGGAGGTGACCCTGGTTACCGCCCGGGGGAAACAGGTTAAGCCCAAGACGCTGGGACAGAAACAGTACATCGAAGCCATTCGCAAGCACGACATTGTTTTTGCCATCGGCCCCGCGGGAACGGGGAAGACCTACCTGGCCGTGGTAATGGCCATTCGCGCGTTGCGCAACAAGGAAGTCAACCGTTTGGTACTAACCAGGCCGGCTGTGGAAGCCGGGGAAAAGCTCGGTTTTCTGCCGGGGGACCTGCAGGAAAAAGTAGATCCTTACCTGCGTCCTCTTTACGACAGCCTTTACGATGTACTTGGTGTGGAAAATACCCAAAAATACCTGGAAAGGCATGTTATTGAAATTGCTCCCCTGGCTTACATGCGGGGGAGGACACTGGATGACGCCTTTATCATTCTTGACGAGGCGCAAAACACCACCGACCAGCAGATGAAAATGTTTTTGACCCGCCTGGGTTTTGGTTCCAAGGCCGTAATTACCGGAGACATTACCCAGATCGACCTGCCCAAGGGGCAGGTTTCCGGCCTGGTCCATGCCCAGAGGGTTTTGGCCCGGGTAAACGGTATTGCCTTTTGTTACCTGACGGGGGAGGATATAGTCCGTCACCCGCTGGTTCAGGAAATCATCAGGGCCTACGAGGAAGGGTCATAGGTTGGTGGCGCAAGAGGAGTGAATTTGATGCTCCCTCTGGCCACAATTAAAAAACAGGTTGTTTACCGGCTGGTTCCGTTAATGGGACGGCGCAGGGTGCGCCGGAGCGCAGCCGCGGTCATCTTTTTTTTGCTCATTACCATTCTCATTTCCATTGAATTTGTTCCCCAACGGGTTAATTTGCGGGAGGGACAGGTTTCCCCGATACAGATTACTGCCCCCCGCAGTATTATTTTTGAAGATAAGGCCAAAACCGAGGAAATGCGCCGCCAGGCAGCCGCGGCAGTGCGTGACCAGTACGACCGGGATCCCCTGGTAAGTGCGGCGGTCCAGCGGGATATTTCCACCGCCATTCAGGGGATCCGCGAGGTGCAGGCGGATACCAGGGCCGATGAGGAAGCCCGCGTAACCCGCCTGCGGGGAGTGCTGCCCTTTACTTTGTCCCGGGAAACCCTGGTGGCCCTTTCCAGGCCCGCTCCCCGCACCCTGGAGCAGGTGGAACGGAGTGTAAACGGCCTGGTGGCCCAGGCTCTGGATAGCGAGGAAGGTATTACGCCGGACAAGTTGGAGGTCAAAAAGACAAGTCTGGCCGACCAGGTGGCCCGCTGGGGTTTAAGCAAACCCTACCAGGAACTGGCCCAGGGCTTAATCCGTTATTACCTGCGGCCGAACAGCTTCTTCAATGCGGAAAAAACCCGCCTCTTAAAAGAGGCGGCTATGGCCACGGTGCCGCCCCAGATGGTGACCATCAGGCAAAACGAGATCATCATCCGGGTTGGGGATGTGATTACAAAGGAACACCTGGCCAAGCTGGAAGCCCTTGGCCTCACCCGGACCGGCCTCCCCTGGCGCATATTGCTGGGCAGTGCTTTGCTGGTGGCCCTCTTGATGGTGGTGGTACTGCTCTATCTCTACCAGCAGAACCGGGAGATTTACGAACATGCCGGTCACTTATACCTGCTGGGTATCGTTGTCGTGGTGGTACTGGCCGTGGGCAAGGCCATTACGGCCATCAATATTCCCTACTGGCCCGAGCTGGGCAACCTCGTGGGTTATATGACCCCCATTGCCGCCGCCGGGATGCTTATTGCCATTTTGCTTGACACGCGCCTGGCCATGCTGGTGGTGGCGGTAATGAGTTTCCTGGTGACCCTGATGATTGATGGACAGGTCCGTTTCGGACTGGTAGCCCTGGTGGGGGGGTTCGTGGGAGTTTACAGCGTCAGTAAACTCAGCCAGCGGGGCGATCTGGCCCGGGCCGGTGTTTACACCAGCGCCGCCAACATCGTTGTGATTCTGATCATGGGCCTTTTAGGCAACACGCCCTGGGGCCTTGTGATTACTTCCGGCGTGGGTTTTGGCCTGATTAACGGTATTTTGTCTTCCATTCTAACCATTGGTGCCCTTCCTTACCTTGAAAGTGCCTTTGGAATTACCTCGGCAGTCCATCTTTTGGAGCTGTCCCATCCCAGCAATCCTCCGCTGCGGCGCTTGCTCACGGAGGCACCGGGGACCTATCACCACAGCATTATTGTGGCCAACCTGGCGGAGGCCGCAGCCGAGGCCGTGGGCGGGGAGACCCTTTTGGTGCGTGTGGGCGCATATTATCATGATATCGGCAAAATTAAACGGCCCTACTTCTTTATTGAAAACCAGTTGAACGGTGAGAACCCCCACGATAAAATTGCTCCATCCCTGAGCACTCTGATTTTGACCTCCCACGTCAAGGACGGGGTGGAAATGGCCCGTGAGTACAAGCTGCCCCAGGCCATTATTGATATTATTGAGCAGCACCATGGCAGCGGGCTCTGTTCTTACTTTTATCACAAGGCCCTGGAGAACAGCCATCCGGAAAATGTTAATGAGGACGAATACCGTTATGATGGGCCCAAGCCCCAAACCAAAGAGGCGGCCATTGTCATGCTGGCCGATTCGGTGGAGGCGGCGGTCCGTTCCCTGCAAAACCGTACCCCCGGTCGCGTTGAGGGGATGGTACGCAAAATTATCAAGGATAAGCTCATGGACGGCCAGCTGGATGAAAGCGACCTGACCTTTAAGGATCTGGATAAAATTGCGGAAGCTTTTTTGCAGGTACTGGGCGGAATATTTCACACCCGCATCGAATATCCCGACCTGAGTAAGGAAATGGAAAGGAGAAGAAACAAAAGTGCCGGTTCTCGTAAACAACCTGCAAGAAAAAGTGCCGGTGGATGAGCGGCTTATTGACCTGGTGGTAAAGGTGGCCGGGGAAGCTCTCTCTTCAGCCGGCGGCCCCGGGGACGCCGAAGTAAGCCTGGTGTTTGTGGACGACGAGTATATCCACCGGTTAAACCGTGAATACCGTGGGGTGGACAGGCCTACCGATGTGCTATCCTTTGCCCTGCAGGAAGGAGAACCGATGCCCGACGCGGGGGAAGAAACCTTACTGGGGGATGTGGTGATTTCCCTGGAAACGGCGCGCCGGCAAAGTGAGGAGTACGGGCACAGCTTTGAGCGGGAAGTGGCTTTTCTGGTGGCCCACGGTGTGCTGCATCTCCTGGGATACGATCACCAGACGGAGGAAGGGGGCCGGGCAATGCGGGAAAAGGAGGAGGCCGTTCTCGGCCGGCTGGGTTTGGGCAGGCAGGAGGGCCATTAAGAGCACCGCCCCTTAGAATAGCTTGTGGTTACAGGATGTGACGTTTTGATGGCCAGGGACAATTTCAGAAATAGCCTTGGTTATGCCCTGTCCGGCCTGGTGTATGCCCTGCGCACACAGCCCAACATGCGCTTTCACTTTGGTGCCGCCCTGGTGGTAGTGGCCCTTGCCCTGCTGTTGGGGGTGGGAGTAAGGGATTTTGTCTTTATTCTCTTTGCCATTGCCCTGGTTGTAATCGCTGAGATGTTCAATACTGCCGTAGAGACCGTGGTCAATCTCTATACCGATAAATACCATCCCCTGGCCAGGGTAGCCAAGGATGTTGCCGCCGGGGCCGTACTTCTGGCTGCCTTAAACTCGATGGTTGTAGGCCTTTTGGTGTTTTACCCTTACCTGCATGCCTTCGTTCGCTACTGGGCGCGTTCCTTGGGAGGTGTAAATTAATTTGATTGACCTGCCGGTGATGCAGTTTCCTGTGGAAAAGCTCATTAATACGGCCCGGGCTTCCCGGGAAAGGGCCTACGCCCCATATTCCGGTTTCCGGGTAGGGGCAGCTATACTAACTTCGGAAGGAAGATTGTATACCGGATGTAACATTGAAAATGCCTCCTACGGTTTAACCGTTTGCGCCGAGCGGGTAGCCCTTTTTAAAGCAGTAAGCAACGGGGAAAGGCATTTTGCCGCCCTGGCGGTGATTTCCGACAGCGAGGATTACTGCACGCCCTGCGGCGCCTGCCGGCAGGTGCTGGCTGAATTCGGAAACGAAATCAAAGTTTATATGTGTAACCACCATGGTGAATATATAGTAAAAACGCTTGCTGAACTGCTGCCCCTGAGCTTTAAGTTAAAAGCGGGGGAAGCCGGTAAAATTGAAGGCAGCCCACGCCCCAATCCTGTTCGTGTTGTGGAGCCGGTAGACAGGTAAAGGGCTGAAAGGAGGAAAATGGTGGAACAGGAGAAATTTAAGTCGGGTTTTGTGGCCATAATTGGCCGCCCCAATGTCGGGAAGTCCACCCTTTTAAACCAGCTGGTGGGGCATAAGGTGGCCATTATGTCCGATAAGCCCCAGACCACCCGGCATAAAATCCATTCAATCATTACCCGTGATGATGCCCAGATCATCTTTCTGGATACGCCGGGAATTCACAAGCCCAGGCACAAGCTGGGTGAATATATGGTGGAAGTGGCCCTGGGCGCCCTGCGGGAAGTGGACGTAATCCTCTTCCTGGTTGAACCCCAGTTGCCGGGGCCGGGGGACGAGTACATAATCAACCAGCTCCGCGAGGTAACCACTCCGGTAATTCTGGTCATTAATAAAATAGATTTGCTGGACAACAAGGCGGAATTGCTGCCCCTGATCGACGTTTTTTCACAGAAATACAATTTTGCCGAGATTATCCCCGTTTCCGCTCTCAAACCGGAAAACCTGGACCGCCTGGTTGAGCTGGTGGTTTCCTACTTACCCTCTGGACCCAAGTATTATCCCGACAATATGGTCACGGACCGGCCGGAACAGTTTATTATGGCCGAACTGATCCGGGAAAAGGTGCTGCACCTGACCGCCCAGGAAGTACCCCACGGGGTAACCGTGGTGGTGGAGGAGGTAGAGCCGCGATCGGACCAGCTGCTCTATGTACGGGCGGTCATCTATACCGAAAAGGAATCGCATAAGGCCATATTAATTGGCAAGGGGGGACGGATGCTCAAAGAGATCGGCCGGCTGGCCAGGGAAGAAATGGAACTTCTCCTGGGGTCAAAAATATACCTGGATCTGTGGGTCAAGGTCAAGGAAGACTGGCGTAACCAGGACCTGTACCTGCGGAACTTTGGTTACACCGACAGGGATTAATTTTCCTTGACAGTACAAGAAAGGTTCTGATAAAGTAATGTTGGCTGGAAAGCCAGCTAAGGTTTTCGGGCTTCCTCACGTAAGTGAAGGCCCTTTTCATTTTGCAAAAAAAATTCCCGGAGGTGGTACTGTGGACGGCGACCCTAGTAGGCACAAGTTCATACTAAAACAAGCAGGGACTGGCCCAGGTATCCACGCTCCAGGGATGGTGGGCCGCCCCTGAAAAAAGGAGGTGGCCTGGATGTCAGTGACCCGGGGACTTTACGGCGCCCGGCTTATTACCGCCCGGAACGGGATTTTGGGGAACTGCCCCAGTGCTTTGCTGCACCCCTGGTGAGCATTGAGGAAAAACTCGAGATAATGGTTGCCAACATGTGTTCTTTGTGCCTGTGTAAAATCCGAATGAGACATCGGAACAGGATAAAGCTCAACAACAGGGGTGGGAAGATATGCTCAAAGTATATAAAAGTGTGGGAGAGGCGCTGGTAGAAAGCAATGTGCTGGGAGAGAAGGGGAGTTGGATTAACTTAGTCAACCCTACCAGAGAAGAAATAGAAGAGGTCGTTCACCAGCTTACCCTGCCGGTGGACTTTTTAGAGTACCCTCTTGATGAAGAAGAAAGCTCCCGTATCGAGGTTGAGGAAGGCTGTGTGCTGATTATTATCAGGGTGCCTATTATTAGGGATAATATTTATGACACAATTCCTTTAGGAATCATTATTACAGAAAACATTATTATTACTGTTTGCCTGGAAGATCTGGCTATTATAAGCGAATTCTCTTCCTGCCGTATCAAGGGATTTTATACCTTTAAAAAAACGCGCTTTCTCTTGCAGATTTTTTATAAGACGGCGATCCATTACCTGCGTTACTTAAGGCAGATCGACAAAAGAAGTGAAGAAATTCAGCAGAGGTTGCACAGTTCGACGCAAAATAAAGAATTAATTAAATTATTTAGTTTAGAAAAAAGCCTGGTCTATTTTACAACCTCTTTAAGGGCAAATGAAATCGTTATGGAAAAACTATTAAAATCACATCTTGCTAAAGACCCAGATTCTTTAGAGGTGAACGTGGGCTTAATAAAGATGTACGAAGAAGATGAGGACCTGTTGGAAGATGTGATCACCGAAAATAAACAGGCCATTGAAATGAGTGAGATTTATGCTGAGATCCTGAGTGGCACGATGGATGCATTTGCCTCGATAATTTCGAACAATCAAAACATGGTCATGAAGTTTCTAACTTCAGTGACCATCATTTTAATGATTCCCACCATGCTGTTCAGCTTGTACGGCATGAACGTAGATCTGCCATTTCAGCATTCCAGGGGTGCTTTTCCCGGCATAGTTCTTTTGTCTGTTGTCTTCTCAATTGTTGCTTTGTTGATTTTCAGGAAAAGAGATATGTTATAAGATTTTTTCTATAGGTCCGGGATACGGGAGGAGCATTAATATACCTTGACAGCACAGGAAACAATCTGTTAAAGTAGTTTTGGATATAAGTCCAATCGGGCTTTTGGCCTTCTTTAACCGGAGGCCTTTTTTGTTTGGGGCATTGCTGTGGGTGTAAATGTTCAGTGATCCCGCTATGGTGCCGGTGGTAATAATAAAAAGGGGCTGGCCCCGGTATCTACACTCCAGGGTTGGTGGGCTGCCCCTGAAAAAAGGAGGTGGCCTGGATGTCCAGAGTTCGAGAAGAAGTACGCCGGGCAATCCTTTCCTGTCTTGAGGAAGGATCTACCGACAGGTTGCGTCAGTGTTTGAAAGACTTACACCCGGCGGACATTGCCGAAGTGCTTCCGGACATTAGTTTGGGCCAGCAGGTCAAGGTATTGCGGGTCATGGAACCGGACAGGGCTGCCCAGGTAGTTTTTGAGCTGGACCGGGAAAAGTTGCCCACCCTGATGGAATGCCTGGGTTTACAACGCACGGCCGATATACTAAGTGCCATGTTTACCGACGATGCGGCAGACCTGCTGGGGGACCTGCCCGGGGATCTGAGGCAAAAACTGCTGGGTCTTATGGAGGCACATGAGGCCCGGGACGTCAAAGAGCTATTGACCTACGGCGAGGAAACCGCCGGCGGGATTATGACCACGGAATATGTGGCCATTCAAAAGGATATCACCGCCGGGCAAGCTATTGAAGTGCTGCGTGAAAACGCACCTGATGCCGAGACGGTTTATTACGTTTATGTAGTGGACGATCAAAACCACCTGGTGGGAGTGCTTTCCTTAAGGGAGCTTATCCTGGCAGCGCCCAATATGTGTATTGAGGACATCATGCGGCGCAAGGTAATCAGCGTGAATGTGCGTACCGACCAGGAAGAGGTGGCCCGCCTGGTGGCGAAATACGACTTTCTGGCTGTGCCTGTGGTTAGCGATGCTGGTGAACTGCTTGGTATTGTGACGGTTGATGATGTTCTGGATGTTATTGAACGGGAAGCTACCGAGGACATGATGCGTATGGCTGCCACTATTGATAGTGAAGGGGAAGACCCTGACGCCAGCCCTGTGAAGCGGGCACTGCGGCGTTTGCCCTGGTTGGTGGGTTTGCTTTTCGGAGAGCTGGTGGCCGGTCATGTAATCGAGGGCTTTTCCGAAATCCTGCAACATTTAACGGCCCTGGCTTTTTTTATGACAGCCATAGCCGGAGGTACGGGCAAT
Source organism: Desulfofundulus luciae (assembly GCF_030813795.1). NCBI lineage: Bacteria > Bacillati > Bacillota > Clostridia > Eubacteriales > Peptococcaceae > Desulfofundulus > Desulfofundulus luciae. The sequence goes on from NZ_JAUSUX010000010.1 coordinate 90,711, forward strand.
GCGGCCACCCAGTCCCTGGCTGTGGTGGTAAGAGGAATTGCCACCGGAGAGGTAGATCCCGGTCAAATTTTAAAGGTGATCTGGAAAGAAGCCCAGGTGGGGATGTGGGTGGGCCTGGTTTGCGGTCTGGTTGTGGGATCCTTTGCTTTTGTGTGGCAGGGTTCTCCCTCCCTTGGTCTGGTTGTGGGCGGGGCACTGGCCGTGAGTATCACCGTTTCCACCATCCTGGGCAGTTTTGTGCCGGTGATTATCAACCGCATCGGGGTAGATCCGGCCCTGGCCTCGGGACCTTTCATTACTACCTTGATGGACGTTAGCAGTATGTTTATTTATTTCACCCTGGCAACCCTTATTCTGATCCGGTAAACAATGGCCCGGTTCCTATTGCTCCCCATCTTTTTACCAGGTTATTTTCAATACCTAAAAGATCCAGTACCCGCCCTGTTGTTTGCAGGACCAGGTCTTCGATGGTTTCCGGGTGCTGGTAAAAGGATGGCACCGGGGGCATGATGACTACCCCGAGCCGGGCCAGTTTGAGCATGTTTTCAAGATGGATGGCATTTAAAGGCGTCTCCCTGGTCATCAAGATCAGGGGACGCCTTTCTTTTATGGTCACGTCGGCGGCCCGGGTGATCAGGTTGTCGCTGTAACCCAATGCTATAGATGCCAGGGTTTTCATACTGCAGGGGGCAATGATCATACCCTGGTGCACAAAAGACCCGCTGGCTACCGGTGCAGCCAGGTCATTGGCCGCGTAAGAGTAGCTGGCCAATGCCATGACCTGCTCCGGTGTCCACCGGGTTTCCAGGGTGATGGTTTTTGCCGCCCAGGGGCTCAAAATAAGGTGGGTTTCAATCCCTGAGAGCTTTAATTGGTCCAGCAGGGTTATGCCGTAAATCGCTCCCGATGCACCGGTTATGGCTACTATAATACGCAACTTTTTTACCGTCCCTTTTAAGTATATGTTTCGTTTGCTTTATTTTATCCTAACACCGGTAATTGTTCAATATGGACCACTAATGCAAGGAGGGTATGCCGGTCCATCCCTCGTTTACCTTTAGCCAGTCAGCCAATGGCAACCGGTGACATTATTTTACAGCATAGGAGGTATGCCGCCGGTAAATATTAAAAAATGGCGGTAAATACGTATGGAAATGGAGGTGAGCCAATGAGAAAATGGCCCGTCTGGTTTTCCATAATATCCCTGGCGCTGATGCTGGTATCCGGCTGCACGGTAGCCCGTAAACCCGCCCCGCCATCTCCGGCTGCGCCGGGACCTGCTCCAACAGCCCCCGGTCAGGCGGCACCGGCCCCCCGGCCCTTACCCACCACGCCGGCGGAAGCCCACCGGCTGGCCACAAAGCTGGCGGCTGAAGCCGAGAAAGTACCCGGCGTAAAATCGGCCACGGTCGTCCTGACCGGGAACACGGCCATTGTGGGGCTCGATATTAAAAGCGGGGTAGAGAGGGGGCGCACAGCGGCTATTAAGGATGAAGTGGCCCGGAAGATTAGGGCGGCGGATAAACGCGTAGCTACCGTGCGGGTAACTACCGATCCGGATACAGTTACCCGCATCCGCAGAGTGGCTGAAGGCATCAGCCGGGGTACTCCTGTAGCCAGCTTCAACCGGGAGATTCAGGAAATCCTGCGCCGCATTACGCCCACCACCAGGTAATGATTTGAAACGCCTTTAACACTATTTGGGATTTTCATTGGCCCTGCGAAGGCCTTTGTTACTCCTATAACCCTAAATTTTTTTATCCAAATGGAAACCCTCTGATTTGAGGGTTTTTTTCTTAGAGAAACCTCCGGATGAATTGTTGAAAAAGAACAAAATCAAAGCCAAGCATTTGTCCCTTACCCACAAAGGAGCCGGGACCCAAGCTTAGAATATATTATAGACATAATGTCTGATTATGTCTAAAAGTTTTAGCTTGACAACTTTTCTACTTATTTTGAATAGTAAGACTATTACTTCGGTAAAAACCAGTTAGTTGGGTTGTGATGCGGGAAGACATTTTTCTTTTATGCTTGAGACGTTATAACTTCCCTGTTGTTTTTACATAGTCAGTGCTTAAACCGGAAATGGGGGGTGATGGTGGGTTAACCAGGGATACGGCTGCCCATATATTTTCGCTGCACGGTAAGGGGCAGGGAAAGGGAGGCTATTAAAGATTTTATAAAACCAGGAGGAGAACTTTCAATGAAAAATTGGGCCAGGTTAAGAAAAAAACTGGTAATACCGGGCATACTGGTACTTCTGGTTGCCATGCTGTTGGCTGGCTGTGGCGGTGGTAAGACCGGAAGTCAAAAAGGTGCTCCCGACAGCCAGCAGAGTGCCCGGGAGAAGATCATTAGAATCTCGGAGGCCAACGTACCCAATATTGATCCGGGAGTGGGGTCCGACTACGCCAGTTCTATTGCACTGGCCAATCTTTACGATACGCTGGTCTTTCCCAGCCATGATGGTACGTTAAAACCCTGGCTGGCTACTGATTGGAAAACCAGTAGCGATGGTCTTACATGGACCTTCAATTTAAGACATGGTGTGAAATTCCACAATGGGGACGAACTGACGGCGGAAGACGTGGTTTTCTCCATGCAAAGAATGCTTACCCTGGGTGAAGGTTACGGTTATCTCTTCACCGACGTCGTGAAAGAAGTCAAGGCCCTGGATAATTACACGGTACAATTCACTTTGAAAAAGACATTTGGCCCGTTCCTTTCCACCCTGGTGAGGCTGTACATCTTAAATAAAGATCAAGTAATGGCCAATATCAAGCCCGGTCCTTACGGGAAGATGGGCGACTATGGTAAGGACTGGCTAATTACCAATGATGCCGGTAGCGGCCCCTATATGGTCAAAGAGCTGAAGAAACAGGAGCACCTTTATGCCGTCAAATTTGATCATTACTGGGGCGGGTGGGATCAGGACGCACCGGATTCGTTTAAGATTATTGGCACCACTTCACCATCGACAATCCGTACGCTTATGACCCGCAGGGAATTGGAAATAACAGACCAGTGGCAAACTAAAGAAGCCCTGGAAGCCCTGGATCGGATTCCCGGTGTAGGCGTTAATGCCGCTTTTACCGGTACCATACTGAATATCATGTTCAACACTAAAAAGGCGCCAACCGATGATGTGCATTTCCGGAAGGCCCTGGCCTATGCATTTGACTACGACACCGTGGTTGATAAGCTGTTTCCTGGTTCCAGGAAGGCAAAAGGGCCGGTTTCCTCCGTTCTGCCCGGATTCAATCCCAACCTGACGCCATATGAACGGAATCTGGAGAAGGCCAGGGCAGAATTAGCCAAGTCAAAATATGCCAGCAGGCTGGATGAATATCCTGTTGAACTGGCATGGGTAGCAGAGGTTCCTGATGAAGAAAAAATTGCCCTGCTCTTACAGTCAAACGCAGCAGAACTGGGGATAAAGGTTAACGTAGTCAAGGTTCCCTGGCTGTCATTTGTGGATCAGGTAGCGAAGCCTGAGAATACGCCTAATGCCAGCACCGTATTTGTTTCCCCGCATTACAGTGAGGCCGGTTCCATCCTGGAATCACGCTACCACTCCAAATCCACCGGAACCTGGGAGCAGTGTGAGTGGTTAAAGAATGCCGAGATAGACGCCGCCATTGAGGATGCCATCAGCACTCTGGACACCAACAAGCGCTTTGAAAAATACAGGGCTATTCAGGAAAAAATTGTAGACCTGGCCCCAACTATTTGGGCATTTGACCAGGCCGAGAAAAGAGCTTATCAGGAAGAATATGTAGTATGGCCGGCGGCCGATTTAATCAAGCAGGGTAAACCGGTCACTTCTGTGATGGGCTACATGTTTTATTTCCGCGAATTCAAGGTATACCCCAACAAGGTTCCTAAATAAATTAAATCAAGCTTTGAAGCCAGATAAATTGTGCCTGTTTATTGTTGCAAGTTGATTCTGTTGCTAACGGGTGGTGGCGCCCCTTAGCTATCTGGATGGGGAGGGCCACCACACCATTTGTATTATTGATTGATGGCTGTAGCCAGCATTTTCAATCCATTGCCTGCCCGGGAAAAACTTGAAGCAAAATTTTGGTTGGAAGTACTCATCAAGGACTTCAGGTTCATTATGCATGCTTACACTGGATTGACATAATCTCGGTCACGGATATTGTACTGCCGTTAGGGGGTAATTTATGAAATTGCACTCATATCTTTTGAGAAGGCTCTTACTTTCCATTTTTGTGCTGGTCGGGCTTTCGATTGTAATTTTCATTATTGCCCGCGTCGTGCCCGGCGATCCGGCTAGAATGGCTTTGGGGCCGAGAGCACCCCAGTTTGCGGTGGATGCGTTGCGGGAGGAAATGCACCTGGATAAACCCCTGGTAGCTCAATACTATTACTGGATTAAAGGGGTTGCCACCGGTGACCTGGGCAGGTCACTGGTAACCAAACGCGGGGTACTGGAAGATATCATGGAATTTCTTCCGGCAACCATGGAACTGGTCATGGTATCGGCCATATTTGTGATTGTCTTTTCCATATTGTTCGGCACCCTGGCGGCCAGGTACAAAGATAAATGGGTAGATAGCGTGATCAGGATTATGGCGTATACGGGGGTTGCCGTGCCGTCATTCGTGCTGGCCGTGTTATTCGTGCTCATATTTGGCTATCTCTGGCCGGTGATACCTGCTCTGGGCCGTCTTAGTGCCGGAGTGCAACCACCCGTATCCATTACAGGCTTGCTCACTATTGACAGCCTGCTCACCGGTGACTTTCCGGTTTTTTGGGATGCTCTCAAACACCTGTTCCTGCCGGCACTGGCCCTGGCTATCGGTCCTATATTTCAGGAAGCCCGGATTATCAGATCTGCCATGACCGACAACATGGGGAAAGACTACGTGGCGGCGGCGGTGGGATACGGAATTCCAAACCACATCATTATGGGTAAATATCTATTGAAACCATCCCTGATACCGGCTGTTTCCGTAATGGGCCTGGATATCGCTTCCTTGATGGGGAATGCCTTTCTGGTCGAAGTAATCTTCAACTGGCCGGGGATTTCCCGCTATGGCATGGAGGCCATGCTTCGAAAGGATCTAAATGCTATTTCGGCGGTAATTATCGTATTTGGCTTAATCTTTGTCCTGGTAAATATACTGGTGGACCTTATAGTTGCTTATCTCGATCCACGCATCAGGCTGGGAGGAAAACTTTGATGAATGTCAACTTGCAACCCGCTTCAGATATAAATGTTCCATCTTTTGCAGCCAGGTTTAAAGAGGGGTTTAGAAAAAAATGGTATAAGTTTTCTCGTAATAAATTATCTGTGGCTGGCCTGGTAATCGTGCTGGCCATTGTAATGGCGGCTGTTCTGGCACCTTATATTACTCCTTACCCGGAACATGCCGGAAAATTCGTAGACTATGGCAATGCCAGCCTTGCTCCTTCCGCCACCCACCTGTTTGGAACCGACATTTTCGGGCGTGATATCCTGTCCAGGATCATCTTTGCCTTCCGGGGGGCGTTGTTAATGGCGGTACTGGTGCTGGCCATTGCTGTTCCGGTTGGTGTTTTTTTAGGTTTGCTGGCCGGCTATTACAAGGGAAGTTTACTGGATACCATCATAATGCGCGTCACCGACATTTTCCTGTCGGTACCTCCCCTGTTGCTGGCCCTGGCTATTGCCGCAGTTTTAGAGCCGAACCTCACCAATGCCATGATTGCCATTACGGTCATGTGGTGGCCGTGGTACACCCGGCTGGTTTATGGCATGGCTACTTCCCTGCGCAACGAATACTTTGTAACGGCAGCCGAACTAATTGGGGCCAGCAAGTTCCACATCCTTTTTCGCGAGATCCTGCCCAACTGCCTTTCTCCAATTTTTACCAAGATGGCCCTGGATGTGGGCTGGGTGATTTTAATCGGGGCAGCTTTGAGCTTTGTCGGTTTGGGCGAACAGCCACCCACCCCGGCTCTGGGCCAGATGGTCTCCGATGGAACCCGGTACATGCCCGATCTCTGGTGGATGACTGTCTTCCCATCCCTGGCCATCGCAGTAATGATTTTAGGTTTCAACCTGCTGGGTGACGGAGTCCGGGATATGCTGGCCAAGGGGGAACATGACCATGAGTAACCCTGTTTTAGAAATTAAGAACCTTCATGTTTGGTACCGCACTTATGGCGGTTACTCCAGGGTCCTGGATGGCGTAAACCTGCACGTATACAAAGGTGAAAAAGTGGGACTGGTGGGTGAAGCCGGTTGTGGAAAGACGACTACCATGCGATCAGTATTAAGAATACTTCCCGAGGGACAGGCGCACATACCTGAAGGTCAGATCCTGTACCATGGAAATGACATACTTAAAATGAAACCCCGGGAACTCCAGCAGGTGCGTACCAGAGGCATTTCCATGATTTTTCAGGAACCGGCGGCTGCACTAAATCCGGTTTTTACCGTGGGGACCCAAATGTTTGATGTGATCAAATATTCCGGCTTGAGCAAAGAAGAGAGCAGGAAGGATAACATTAAAAGGCTGGCCATTCAGGCAATAAAGGAGGTGTATATTCCTGATCCCGAGCGGATCCTGAACTGCTACCCGAACCAGTTGAGCGGGGGAATGAAACAGCGAATTTGTATAGCCATGGCCATAGTTACAGCCCGTGAATTACTGATTGCAGATGAACCGGGAACCTCCCTGGATGTAACTATTCAGGACCAGGTGCACAGGCTCCTGAGGGGGCTGGTTGAAAAGAAAGGAATGTCTTTGATTATGATCACCCACTCCCTTGGAGTCGCTCGTGAGTTAACAGACCGCATTTACGTCATGTATGCCGGGAATATTGTCGAAGTGGCCCGGACCAGCGTTCTCTTTGCCAACCCCCTTCACCCTTATACCCTTGGCCTGCTGTCGTCCGTGCCCAGGCTTACGGGCGGCGGTGTGGCCGAAGGCATCTATGGTCGTATACCCGATTACCTGCGCCCTCCCGGTGGGTGCCGTTTTCACCCTCGCTGTCCCCGGGCTGTACAGAGGTGCAGGGAAGAAAAGCCCCTTCTCAGAGACCTGGGAGACGGCCACCAGGTAGCCTGTTTTCAGGTATAAGGAGATGAGAAATCATGAATGCACCCATCATGACCATTAACAATTTGAAAATGTACTTTCCGGTGCAAAAATCAAAAGGTAAGCCCGTTTATGTGAAGGCCGTGGACGGGGTTGACTTAACCATCCACAGAGGGGAAATCATGGGCCTGGTGGGAGAATCGGGTTCGGGTAAAAGTACCCTGGCCTACACGGTCATGGGCATGTATAAGCCTACCGGTGGACAGATCATTTTTCAGGGCCGGGATATCAGTATGAGTAGTGACAAACGCCCTCTTTCCTTAAAAAAAGATTTGCAGATAGTTTTCCAGGACCCCGGTTCTTCCTTGAACCCGTCTCATAACATCCGTCAAATTCTGGAGCTGCCCTTGCGGGTACATAAGATTGTCAAGAGAGAAGAGATGGAGAGGAAGATCACGCAAATCCTGCAGATGGTGGAGTTATCGCCTAATTACATGTATAAGTCTCCTGCTTCCATGGGCGGCGGGGAAAGACAGATGGTATCCATTGCCCGTGCCCTCGCTACCGATCCCACGTTCATAATTCTGGACGAACCAACCTCTGCCCTGGATGTTTCCATTCAGGCTAAAATAATTAATATGCTTTTAAAATTACAGCAGGAAAAGCAACTAACTTATTTATTTATTACCCATGATTTAAGCTTGATGCGAAACATTGCCACAAGGGTGGCCATTATGTACCTGGGGAAAATTTGCGAAATGGCCGATACCGTTGAATTCTTTAGAAATCCCCTTCACCCCTATACCAGAATGCTTCTTTCCTCTATTCCGGTGGTTTCCGAAGAGGAGGAGGCACTGAAGCCTAAAAAGGTCATCTCTACCGGTGAGATACCTTCTCCGGTAAATGTGCCGCCCGGCTGCAGCTTCCACCTCCGGTGTCCGGAAAAGACTGAGTTGTGTTTCCGGGAAGACCCCGTAATGTTGGAGGTGTCTCCCGGTCACCTGGTGCGCTGTCATGCTTATCAAAAGACTGCCGGTGTTAACGTTGCTTGAAGGTAGTGAGATTTTTCTAGATTTTATCTGGTTTGCATTACCGGGAAACTAATTTTTGGAGGGAATTTAATCCGTGAGTAAGAAACGAATCCTGTTTATTAATCCTGTTGGCCACAATAATTGGGATAGTGCGATAAAAGATTACCTGGAAGAGGCCAGGAGCGAATCCACAATAGTGGACGTTATCTCTCTCCAAAAAGGTCCCCACCACCTGGAGTATCACTACTACGAGGCTTTAATTGGAGTGGATTTGCTTAACACCATTAAATGGGCTGAAAAGGACGGTTACGACGCGGCAGTGATTGGATGCTTCTATGATCCTTTCCTGGAGGAGGCCCGTGAGATTTGCGAACGGATGGTAGTAACGGCCCCGGCCGAGTCCTCTCTACAACTGGCCAGTGTGCTGGGTGATTCCTTTTCGATTATTGTGGGCAGGAAAAAGTGGATTCCTGCCATGCGGCGCAATGTTTTGAAATACGGCTACGGCGAAAAACTGGCCTCATTCCGGTCCCTGGAACTGGGGGTGCTGGATTTTCACGCCGATGAATACCGTACCAGAAACCGGCTGGTGGAGGAAGCACGAAAGGCCGTGGAAGAGGATAGGGCGGAAACGATTGTTTTAGGTTGCACCATGCAGTTTGGTTTCTACAGGGAACTCCAGGAAATGGTGGGAGTACCCGTTATTGATGTGGTGCTGGCACCATTCAAACATGCCGAGTTTTTGGTTGACTTAAGAGACCGTTTCGGGTGGGTGACCAGTAAGGTGGGGGGCTATGAAACTCCACCCGCCCGTGAGATAAGGGAGTGGCGGCTGGATGAGCAGTACGCCATGGCAGGGCTCTGGAGCGAAAAGAAGTAGATCGTTTTTTTACACTTCAGCATTAAGCGTTAAAGAGATCCTGGCCCGGTGTTAGTTTGGTTTGCAGCCGGGTGGTGTACTGATTATAGAAGCGTCTGAGTTCCTTCCCGTGAAGGGAGGTTTGAATATGGATGTATTTTCGAAAAGGGTGGCCAGGGTACAGCAATTAATGGGCCGGAAAGGCATTGACTACCTGGTTCTGGCTCCCACCGCCAATATGTTTTACCTGACGGGGTTGAAAACAGTAGCCGATGAACGCCTTCAGGTTACCGTATTGCCGGCGGAAGGTCCCTTAACGTTGGTTTTGCCTGAGATGTATAAAGAATATGCCGCCAAGATCCATGGGCATTACCGCTTGCTTACCTGGCCCGATCACCAGGACCCGGTGGAACTGGTCATGGCGGCGGTAACCACAAAACAAGGGCGGGTTGCGGTAGATGAAAAAATGTGGGCGGGCCATTTCTTGAGCATTATGCGGGCTTTCTCCGGCTTTCAATTCGTGGCCGCCCGGGATGTCATGTCAGAGGTGCGTGTTTGCAAAGACGAAACAGAGCTGGCCCTGCTGGAGCAGGCAGGAAAGCTAGCGGACCGGGTAATGGGTGAAGTGCTGAAAGAAATCAGGGAAGGTGTTACGGAGAAAGAACTGGCCCTATTTATTGAGAACACCATTAAGGCGTTGGGCGCTGAAGATATTTCCTTTAAGCCCATTGTAGCTTCAGGCCCTAACGGTTCTTTGCCGCATCACATCACCGGCGATCGAAAACTGCAAAAGGGTGATTTTATCGTCCTGGATTTCGGTGCGGTGGTGGGGGGGTACTGTTCGGATATTACCCGTACATTTTGCCTGGGTAAGGCCACCCCGGAGGGAAAAGAGGTTTACCGCTTGGTGCAGGAGGCCAATGAGCTGGGCTTTCAGTCGGCCAGGGAAGGTGTTCCCTGCGGGGATGTAGACAGGGCTGCCCGGGGCTTAATCTCCCGTGCAGGCTACGGGGACTACTTCATTCACCGGACCGGTCACGGCATTGGCCTGGATTGTCATGAGGATCCCTACCTGGTTGAAGGAAACACCACTCCCCTCCGGCAGGGAATGGTTTTTAGCGTGGAACCGGGGATCTACCTGCCCGGAAAACTGGGCGTGCGCATTGAAGATATTGTGGCCGTAACCAGTGACGGTCCGATCCGCTTGAATAATTTTTCCAGGGAACTGCTCGAAATATAAGGTCTGTCCATTGAAAGGAGGTGTCGTGTTGAAGGTTGTAAAGAAGGAGCAGTTTTGCGCTGCCGTTAGTGAAAGTTGCCCGTTGAAACTCTTGATTTCCGGAAGGGAGCACGGCGCAAAAAACTGCCAGGTGGGAATGGCAGTGTTGAAACCGGGTCAAAGGTTGCCGGCATCAGGCTATTCCTGGCACGCCTCCGAGGAGGTTTCCTATATCCTTGCCGGGAAAATCCGGGTGGATACTGATACCGGTAGTGAAATAGTGGAAGAGGGAGATCTGGTGTTTATGCCCGGAAACAAGCCCCATGCCAGCACCAATATATCCCAGGGGGAAGCAAAAATTTTGTGGTTTGTTACCCCGCACACAGTACCCGAAAACTAGAGGCCTGGAGGGTTGTTCATGAGTCTAAGAATAGCAATCGACATTGGAGGAACCTTCACCGACTTTGTATGCTTGAATGAAGAAACCGGTCAGGTAATTGATGAAAAAGCCCACACGACTCCGGAAAACTTTGCTAACGGGGTAATCAATGCCATTGAGAAAACCGGTATTGATTTAGCGCAAACCGTATACTTTGTACATGGTACCACCGTGGTAATTAATGCCGTTACGGAGAGAAAAGGGGCCAAAACGGCTCTGGTCACCACTAAAGGGTTCAGGGACGTATTGGAAATCGGCAGGGCCAACCGGCCTGATTTATATAATTACTTTTATAAAAAGCCCCGTCCTTTTGTTCCCAGACACCTGCGGTTTGAGGTGGACGAGCGCCTTAACTATAAAGGCGAGGTGCTGAAAAGTGTATCGGAAGAAGAAGTGGTGGAAATAGCCAAAAAGATCAAGAAAGAAGGCGTTGCAGCGGTAGCAGTGTGCCTTTTACATTCCTATGCCAATCCGGAACACGAGCGGCTGGTCGGCCGTATTCTGGCCAGGGAATTGCCAGGGGTGGAGATCACCATTTCGTCAGATTTAATTAAGGAATGGCGCGAGTATGAGCGGACCAGTACAACCGTACTCAATGCCTATGTAAAACCGGCGGCCACCAGGTACCTTGATACCCTGCAGGAACGTTTGGAAGAAATGGGGCTCAAGGTAGAACCCCACGCCATGCTTTCCAACGGGGGAACGGCCACTTTTGCCCGGTCCAAGGAAGTGCCCATCACCCTGATCGAGTCGGGACCAGTAGGAGGAGTAATCGGTGCTGCCGCCCTGGGCAAAATTATTGGCGAGGACAATTTAATTACTTTTGATATTGGGGGTACCACGGCCAAGACCTCCTTGATCAGCAGGGGCGAGGTCAAGATTACCACCGATTACAAGCTGGAATGGACTCCCAAATTTGCCGGGTATCCGGTAAAAACTCCCATTGTGGACATTATCGAGATTGGCGCCGGCGGGGGAAGCATCGCCTGGATAGACGATGTAGGGGTGCTGAAAGTGGGGCCCCAGAGCGCCGGAGCGGACCCCGGCCCGGTCTGTTACGGTCTGGGTGGAACAGAGCCCACATTAACCGATGCCAATTTAATTGCCGGTCGGATTGATCCCAACAGCTTCCTCGGTGGCGAGTTTAAAGTCAGCCTCGACCTGGCCCGGAAGGCCATGGAACCCATTGCCAGACACTTTGGTATAAGCATTGAGGAAGCTGCGCTGGGTGTGATTAAAACAGCCAATAACAATATGCTGAACGCCTTAAAGCTCATCTCCGTGCGCAGGGGTTATGATCCCAGGGACTTTGTTATGGTGGCCATGGGCGGAAACGGGGCGGTTCACGGCCCGTTCCTGGCTGCCGAGTTAAAGGTAGGCAAGCTCATTGTTCCAAATATGCCCGCTACCTTCTCAGCCTGGGGAATGTTGATGACCGACCTGAGGCAGGATTTCATTCAAACCCAGATTATGCCTGTGATCGGATGCGACCTGGGTAGAGTGAACGCTATTTACCAGGAAATGGAACAAGAGGCTCTGGCCGTTTATGAAAAGCAGGGTATATCCCCAGAGGACATTGTGTTTGTCAGGACTGCCGATTTGCGCTATATTGGCCAGGAACACACAGTCAGGACCCCGGTTGGTAACGGCATTATTCGAGAAGAAGACCTGATTACCATCAGGAAGGCCTTTGATCGCAACCATCATCAGCAATACACCTTTAGCCTGGATTATGCTCCGGCCGAGTTTGTCAATTTCAACTTGACCGCTTTTGGAATGGTTAAAAAGCCGGAGATAAAGAAAATGCCTCCTGCCGGTTCCTTGCATGATGCCCTTAAAGGAGAAAGGGTTATCGACTTTGATGAGCACGGCCGGTTGATGAGCAAGGTATACGCCAGGGGCATGCTGGGGCCGGGTCATAAAATCCAGGGGCCGGCTGCCATAGAAGAACCCAAGTCGGTAACCATCCTTTACCCCGGTCAAACGCTGGAAGTAGACGATTACGGCAACCTGATCATTTATACGGGGGTGTAGACTTATGGCAAAAGTAGATCCATTCACCAGGGAGAATATTGCTCAGGGTTTGATTGCGGCAGCGGAAGAAATGTTTCTGACCTGGGGCCGTACCAGCCAGAGTACCATCATCTACGAAGTGCTTGACTATGCCTGTGGTCTGACCGATGCCCGAGGAAATCTCATCGCCCAGGCCAACGGGGTGACCGGTTTTTTGGGAGCAATTACCTATTCGGTGATCTCAACGCTGGAAAAGTTTGGCCTGGAGAATTTGAAGCCGGGGGATATCATTCTTACCAATGATCCCTTTACCGGCAGCGGCACCCACCTGTGCGACGTATCAGCTGTTTTACCCATTTTTTACGACGGGGAACTGGTGGCGTTTGCTGCCAATAAAGGGCACTGGAATGAAATTGGCGGCAAAAACCTGGGCAGCTGGTCTACAAATGCCACCGAGATCTATCAGGAGGGCTTGCAATTCCCGGTAATTAAAATTTATGAGGAAGGAAAATTAAACGAGGCAGTCAGGGATATGATTGCTGCCAATTGTCGTACTCCCGACATGACTCTGGGCGATTTATATGCTCAGACGGCTTCCCTGCGTATCGCAGAAAAAAGGGTGCTTGAGCTGTTTGACAAGTATGGTAAAGACGCTGTCATGGAAAGTATAGAGACATTGCTGGAGAACGGCAGAAAGCTGGCTCTTAAAGAGCTGGCTAAAATGCCCAAGGGCACCTTTGAAGCGGAAAGCTATATTGATGCCAATGCCAACGGTCTGGGTGATGTTTATATCAAAGTTAAGGTAACCATTACAGATGACAATTTTGTGGTGGACTTAACGGAGTCGGGGGACCAGATTGCCGCTCCCATCAACTGTACCAGATTTGGGGCCTACTCTGCCGGAAGAATTATTTACCATGCCCTGCTGAATCCAGACGCCGAGCCCAACGAAGGTTTTTATTCCCCGTTAAAAGTAATTGTGCGTGAAGGCAGCGTTTTTGCCGCCGTGCGACCGGCCCCGGTTTCCACCAACTGGGAGGCTTTGTCTCATATTACAGACCTGGTGGCGAAGGCGCTGGCCCCGGTGATACCGGAGAGAATAACGGCCGGTCACTTTTTAAGCATTATCGGTACCATCCTGGCCGGAATCGAAGATGATACCGGGCAACCCTTTGTCCTGTGTGAACCCCAGGCCGGAGGATGGGGTGCCGGATACAACAAAGACGGTGAAAACGGTCTGGTAGCCATCGCCGATGGAGAAACGTATATGATTCCTGTTGAGGTTGCGGAGTACAAGTATCCCATTATAGTCGAACAATATGCTTTTAATCTCAGTACCGGTGCCGGTAAATTTAGAGGTGGTTGCGGGTTGATCAGGGATTACCGCTTGCTCAACTCGAATGCCGAATTGACAACTATTGTCAGCAGACACAGGATTCCACCTTGGGGATTTGCCGGAGGAAAGGATGGCTCGCCCAATGTGGTGGAAATCCATCCTGCAGATGGTTCAGAACCCATTATAGGTGCCACTTTCTCCAATTATCCCATGCGTAAAGGTGATTTAGTAAGATTTATTAGCGGTTGTGGCGGTGGTTATGGAGATCCCCTGGCGCGTCCGGTGGAAAAAGTATGGCAGGACGTCAAAGACGAATACATTACCATTGAAACGGCAGCCAGGGAATACGGTGTGATCATCGATCCGGTGACATTGGAAATTGACCGGGGGAAAACAGAGAAACTGCGGGAAGAAATGAGCAGGCAGAATTAAAGGGTATGAGGTGCGGCCACCGGTGCCGCACTTATTGTTTTTAACTTTTCTATCCCATGGGGAGGGGTTAAACTTATAAATCAAGAATTAATAAATAAGAGGCGGACAGGAGTGAAATCAAATGAAGGGTATAACTGTCAACGAGGCCCTGGAGCTGTTAAAAGGCCACGGTGTCATACTTAAAGCGGGGCGTAACGGTTTAGCCAAAATTATTGAAACAGTAAGCGTGCTGGAAGTAACCCGCTATCAAGATTGGGTACGCGGGGGGGAGCTTTTCCTGACTACACTGGGTGCTTTCCCAACCAGGGAGCAGGTTTATGATCTCATAAGGGACTTGAGCAGAGCAGGTGTGACCGCCCTGGCAGTGCACCCGGGCCATAACCTGGAAGTAGCCATGGATGATTATGCCTATCAGCTTGCGGAAGAAATGAATCTTCCCGTCCTTGTCCTGCCCAGAAGCATACCCTATAGCACCGTATTTTCCGTTGTCATGGGTGCTATACTTAACAAGCAAAAGCTTTTGCTTGAAAAGTCGTTGCAGATAAATACTTATTTGACGGATATCCTTTTGACCGGAGGGGGCTTTGAAAAAATAGCCCTATCATTACAGAAAATAACAAACAAGCCGGTTATGATTACCGATAGTACTTTGAATGTTTTGGCCCTGGTAGGCAATAATAAAATTTCGGCTGGCAATTTTACCCAGGAGGCCCTGAGTGTTTTGAGACAGCTGCATTCATCTATTTCTACTGATGAGGGGTCCCTTCAGGAAGGAAACCTGGGAGTCAGGACATACCATAGGCCGACCTCTATCCCTAATGTGCAGTTGTTATTAACCAGGGTGGCGGTCGGCCAGGAGCTATACGGGTATGTGGTTACCCTGGCAGGCGGCAGTACGGATCAGGAGTTCGATGTATCAACCGTGGCCTTGACTCATGCTGCCACAGCAATTGCTCTGGAGGAATCGAAGCGAAGGGCAATCAAAAGAGCGGAAGAGAAGTTAACCATGGAGTTTTGGGAAGACTTACTTAACAGGCATTATGATTCTGAAGAAATCATTATCCAGCGTGCTCAACACCTGGGTTTTGAACTAAAGGGGAAACGGGCGGTTATGGTTGTGGCTATTGACCGCTTTGAAGATTACTATTTGGAAGAAGGGGAGGTTCTTTTTCAGGAACTCAAGAACCGGTTATGCAAAATCGTGGAAGTATCTGCCATGTCCCGGAGTAAAAAAAGCATTGTCATTCCTAAAAGCGACGGTATAATCGTTTTGCCGCATATAGCCGGGGAAGTTAGGCTCAAGTTTGAAACTTTAGCGCCCCATACATTTCCAACGAAGCTGGAAACCCAGTAAAATCAAGGGTCTTAGTTAGCGGAATACTTAAAAATTGCGAAAGTGTAGTGCCACGTCTGTAAATATTTAGTTTTTCTAACCTGCCTTAACATGGTATAATATCT